>JBGOUW010000053.1:0-14731 GCA_041477755.1 Binatia bacterium | reverse complement strand
TCGCCCAGAAGAATCCCGAAGAGGAAACGCCGCAGCCGTCGACGTTGTTCAAGCGGGGCGCGGCCGGTCGCATCCTCAAAATGCTCAAGTACCCGGACGGCAGTGTGCGAATTCTGGTGCAGGGTCTGCGCCGCATCGAGACCGAGGACTACACCCAGATCGATCCGTTTCTGCGCGCGCGCTTGCATGTGCTGGCCGACATCCCCGACACCTCGGACGGGAGCGAGGCCCTGCAAGCGCACATGGTCAACCAGTTCGCCAAGTTCGTCTCGATGATCCCTTTCCTTCCCGACGAGCTGCAGGTGGTGGTGACCAACATCAAGGACGCCGGACGGGTCACCGATCTGATTGCCTCAAACCTGAACATCAGCGTGGAGGAGAAGCAGGAGCTGGTGAGCACGCTCGAAGTGCGCACGCGCCTGGAACGGCTGTCGGCGATCCTGAACCGCGAGATCGAGCTGCTCGAACTGGGGCAGAAAATCCAGTCGCAAGTGCAGACCGAGCTATCGAAGAACCAGAAGGAATTCTTCCTACGCCAGCAGCTGCGGGCGATCCAGAAGGAACTCGGCGAAGGCGATTCGCGCACCGCGGAGGTCGACGACCTGCGCACCAAGATGGAGCAGGCCAACCTGCCCGAAGCCGCCCTCAAAGCCGCCGAAGCCGAGCTGGAGCGTCTGCGCATCATCCCGCCGGAATCGGCGGAACACTCGGTGGTGCGCACCTACATCGAGTGCTTAGTCAGCCTGCCCTGGTCGGTATCAACCACCGACAACCTCGACATCGCGCACGCCCGCGGGATTCTCGACGAGGACCATTTCGATCTCGAGAAAATCAAGGATCGCATCCTCGAGTTCCTCGCGGTGCGCAAACTCAAGAAGGATTCGAAGGGGCCCATCCTCTGTTTCGTCGGCCCGCCCGGTGTCGGCAAGACGTCGCTGGGCAAATCGATCGCGCGCGCGCTCGGTCGCAAGTTCATTCGTCTGTCGCTGGGCGGCATACGCGACGAAGCGGAGATGCGCGGGCATCGCCGCACCTACATCGGCTCCATGCCGGGGCGCATCATTCAAGGATTGCGCAACGCGGGATCCAACAATCCGCTCTTCATGCTCGACGAGATCGACAAGCTGGGCGCGGATTTCCGCGGCGATCCGTCCTCCGCCCTACTCGAGGTGCTCGATCCCGAGCAGAACAACACCTTCCAGGATCACTATCTCGACGTGCCGTTCGACCTGTCGAAGGTAATGTTCATCACCACCGCAAACATGCTCGAACCGATTCCACCGCCGCTGCGCGATCGCATGGAGATCATCGAGTTGACCGGCTACACGGAGGAGGAGAAGGTCGAGATCGCGCGCCGACACGTGATTCCGAAGCAAGTGCGCGAGAACGGCCTCACCATGGACCAGGTCACGTTCACCGACGCCGCGGTGCTCCACCTCGTGCGGCATTACACGCGCGAAGCCGGTCTACGCAACATTGAACGTGAGATCGGTAGTGTGTGCCGCAAGGTCGCGCGCGCGGTCACCGAAGGCCAAACTGCGACGGCGCTCATCACCCCCGAAAAGATCCACGAACTCCTCGGACCGGAACGGTACTTCACCGAGGTTGCCGAGCGCACCAACGACACCGGCGTCGCCGTCGGCTTGGTGTGGACGCCGATGGGCGGCGACATCATCTTCATCGAAGCCACCAAGATGACCGGCAAGAAGGGACTGATGCTCACCGGCCATCTCGGCGAGGTCATGAAAGAGTCCGCCCAGGCCGCGCTCAGTCACATCCGTAGCCATGCCGAGCGCTATGGGCTGGCGCCCGATTTTTTCGAGAACGCCGACATCCACATCCATGTCCCTGCCGGCGGCGTGCCGAAAGACGGGCCGTCCGCCGGCGTGACGATTGCGACTGCGCTCGCGTCGCTGCTGACAGGACGGCTGGTGCGGCACGACCTTGCGATGACGGGCGAGATCACGCTGCGCGGCAAAGTACTCCCGGTCGGTGGCGTCAAGGAGAAGGTTTTGGGTGCCCGCCGCGCCGGCATCACCACGGTGCTGCTTCCGAAGCGCAACGAGAAGGACCTCGAAGACATCGTCGAGGCCGTGCGCCAGGAAATGACCTTCCACTTCGTCGACAATCTCGACGAAGTCCTCGCGCTGGCGCTCGAGCCGGCGCAGAAATCGAGCGCGAAGCCGCGGCGCAGCCATGTCACAACCCGCACTAGCTCTCACCTCCGATCATCCGCACCGCCCACGGTAGAATGATGAGCAGTTGAATCGCGTCGAATACGCCATGCGCGACGATGCACGGCAGCAGGCGCCCGCGCTGTTGCAGCGCGCGACCGATCAACAGCGAGATGGTCAACACGCTCACCATCATGAACGGCAAGCCGTAGCTCGCGTGCGCCAGCGTGAACAACACGCTCGACAGCACCAAACCAACCCGTCGCTGCAAGAAGCCGCGGAAGAACAGTTCCTCGACTGTCATCGCCGCGGCAATGATCAACAGCTTGCGCGTGAGTGGCAACGCCGCCATCCAGGCGATCAACGGCGGGATTTCCTGCGGCGGCGACGGCCCCACGCCGGAGCCGACGGCGATACCGGCGACGCCCATCGTCACAGCAATCGTAATCGCCCAGCCGGCTAATCCGAGCGTGACACCGTGGCGGAGATCTGCGGCAATGTGATCAAACGGAAACGAGCGTGGAGCAACACGCACCTGGCGAAGTACCCGCCACGTCACCAGAAACAGCAGCAGTAGCGCGTGACCGGCAAACACGGCCGGAAACCACACCTGGTCGACATCGTCCGGAACCAATCGGCTGCCGCCCGCGAGCGGATAGAATACGACGATCGTGAGGATGCCGCCGAACAGCAGCGCGGCAACCACCCGACGCCAGGGCGCGTAGAATTCCCGCTGCACAAAATCGAGCCGGCCGGTCAGGGCCAGCAGCGCGAGACAGGTCAACGAACAGATGGCGGCAAATTGCAACGGTAACACCCGTTGAGCAAACCGGGATTCACCGGGCGGGTCAAGTCGGCGTGGTGCGTGGAGCTAGCGAATTGCAATTGATCGGAGCGTGACCGGCGCCGATCACGACTCACAAACACGAGGAACGACTACAGCGCTGCCGCCTGCAGCCGCCGATCCAGCGCATCGAGCGCGCGCACTCGCGCCCGAGTGCCCAAGTGCATGCGAACGGTCTGCACCAGTCGCGCGCGCGACACTGGCCGCGGCAGGAAATCTACCAACCCCTCCGCCATCGCGCGCTCGCGATTCGACAGATGGTCATGACAGGTGAAAAGCACGACCGGAATGCTGCGCCCCTCCGGCCGCTCGCGCAGGGCCGCCAAGGTCGCCCAGCCGTCCATGACCGGCATGCCGAGATCGAGCAAAATCAGATCGATCGATTCGCGCGCGACAATTTCCAAGCACTCGATCCCGCCGCTTGCCGTGCGGCAGGCAATGCCTTCACGGACCAGCGACCGGACTGTGATGTCCAAGTTAGCTGGAATGTCATCCACCACCAGCACCGTTCCCGACTCGTTCGCGCGCATGAATCCTCCGTTCGAGCTCATGGGACATGCAGCAATACAACCTTCGTGCCGCGCGCGCTTCAACAGAGCCGGCGCAGCGAGCCTGCGGCCTTACGGCCCCGCCGACCCTCAAATGTTGACGGCAGTCCGCGACGCTGACAGGTGACCAAAATTGCTCCCAATCAGCCGCGCACGGCTGCGTAGCGAGGTGGCCTAGCATTGCGCAGAGCATGCCGCGCGGACAAATCAGAACGACCGCCGAAGGTATCGCCCCCGGCGGCCGTTCTGGCAACCATGTGGTGGGGGAGCTCTACGCGGTCAAGATGTGAATGGTGCAGGCCGATCCCAGGCCGATCACGTGCGCGAGACCAACCTTCGCCCCTTCCACCTGACGCGCCCCGGCTTCACCACGCAAATGCGTTACCACCTCGTAGATGTTCGCGACGCCGGTGGCGCCCAGCGGATGGCCCTTCGACAGCAAGCCGCCGCTGACGTTGACCGGACTCTTGCCTCCGTGAGCGAACCATCCTTCGTCCACACCCCGTCCGGCTTCCCCTTCCTTGCACAGCCCGAGGTTCTCGTAGTGCAGCAGCTCGGCGGTTGCGAAGCAGTCGTGCAATTCGACTAGATCGAGATCTTCGGGGCCGACGCCCGCCCTTTCGTAAGCTTGCTTGGCGGCGGTGCGCGTGAGCGTGCTCACGTCGGGCAGGGTCAGATCGCGCTCGCTCCAGGGATCAGAAGTGAGCACGGAGCACCCGACCTTGACCGGCTTCTTGCCGTACTTCTTCATCACCGCTTCCGACACTACGATCGCGGCGGCGGCGCCGTCGCCGGTGGGGCAACACATGTAGAGCGTGTTGGGGTACGCGATCATGCGCGCCTTCATCACCGCATCGAGGTCCATCTCGTTCTGGTACTGCGACAGCGGGTTCTTGGTCGAGTGCTTGTGATTCTTCACCGAGATCTTGGCGAAGTGCTCCATCTTGGTACCGTGCTTACGCATGTGCTCGACACCGGCTTGCCCGAACACCGCCGGCATCAGGCCGCTGCCGAGAATGCCTTCGACACTGCCTTCGCGCGACGCGCCGCCACCGCCGAGCAGACCCGCTTTGCCCATCTGTTCGGAGCCCACCGCCATCGCTACTTCGTACTCACCCGAGCCGACCGCGAAGTATGCTTCGCGAAAGGCCGTCGAGCCGGTCGCGCACGCATTCGCCACATTGATGACCGGAATGCCGGTCTGCCCGATCTGCTGCAGGAGGCGTTGCCCGACCATCGCGTTGGCTTGCAACAAGTTGCCCGATGCGAGCAACTGAATGTCCTTCACAGCCATGCCGGCATCTTTGAGCGCCAGCAACGCGGCCTGGGCGGCCAACTCGGGCACGTCTTTGTCCGGATAGCGGCCAAACTTGATCATCCCGACTCCGAGCACGTACACGCTTCTCATGGCAGACCTCCTTTACGTTCCGCGCGGCGGCGGCCTCTAGTTCTTGCTCGCCGGGCGGAAGAAGAACGCGACGATGTCGTTACCGTCTTTGTCCTCCCGGACCTTCCTGGTGATCATTTCCACCGGCATGCCGAACGGGATCTTGGCGGGATCGGGCTCGACATCGATGATGTTGCAACGCACACTCACGCCTTCGGGCAAATCGACGATCGCGGCGACGTACGGCGTGGGGATCCCGGGCGCCGACTGGTGCACGATCGAGTACACCCACAAGCTGCCCTTCGTACTCAGCGGAATTTCCGAGAAGGGACCGGTCGAGCTGCATTTTGAACACGCCACCCGGTTCCCGAGATAGACCGCGCCGCACTGGTCGCACTTCTTGCCCACCAGGTGCGGGCGATCGCCGAGCCGCAAGAAGGGCACGATCGGCCGCGCTTTCTTCTCGCCACTCGCTTGCGTTGCTTCTGCCATCAGCTCAGCCCCCTTACTTTTATTCCGTGAGATGGGTACGGCCTACGCCCACCCTTGAACCCAAGAGTCGCTCAGGGCGACCGCCACGTCAAGCGTGCGATCGCATCACGAACTCCACATCTCGACCACGAAGCCGATCAAGAAATAGGCACTGAAGCCGAACCCACCGATGGCCGCGCCGCGCGCAAACGACACGCGGAAGGCGGCGCGAGCCGCCACCATCGTGGCCGCGAGCAGCCAAAACCATACGATCACACGAACGAACGGGCCAGCCCACGGAATGACTTCGAGAAAATTGAGTACCGCCGGCACGTCGGCAAAACCAAGGCAGGCTGCAACCGCCCGCCACGAACTCGGTCCCGCGCGCAACACCCAGTTCCCAATGGCGAACGTCAGCGCGCTCAGCACGATCCAACCGACCACGCTGACGAAGATACCGAACAGCGCGCCGACGAGTCCAGGAATAGCCGTGAGGGAAACTCCTTTGGCGATGCCGGCAAGAACCACCACGCCAAACGCTTGTGATAGCCCCGTGCGATCGACAGCCACTTCTTCGTACAGCGTGCGATCGAGCATCAACGCACGGATCAGTTGCTGGATGGGCCGGGGCCGGCGATACGGCGGAAGGGACGTAAACAGACTCACCAGACTTCCTTAACTGCCGCTCTGCCCCACCGCAACCGCACCGTGGCGGCGGTAAATCACGCAATCGCCGTCTTCGTACACTCGCTCCATCGCGGGGTCCGCGGCCAGCGCCGCCAAAAAGCGATCGTGCGTCCGGTCGCTCAGCACCACATCGGCGTCAAAACGATCGAGCACGCGCGATGGCGGTGTCACCTCGCCCCGACCAAGTTGCTGCCACAGTCGATAGAGTTCCGCATCGCGTTGCGCCAGGTACGCCGGGTCGAGGCCGATGACGTAGCGGTTGCGCTGGTTGTGAAAGAACAGCAGCGGGAAGTCATCCCAATTGGGCGTCAACACGATCGCTGCCGGCGACGTGTGCTGCGTCAGCCATGCCGCCCCTGCCGCGTAGCGCTCCGGAGCCGGGCGCCCGCGCAATTGGCTGATGGCAAACGCAGCGCTTCCGGCACAAGCAACGACGAGAATTCCGGCACCGATGCGCCGCGTGGTCGGCGCAAGCCGCGTGATCTGTGGCTCGAGCCACGTGTGCAGCGCCGCGGCCAGCGCAATGAGGATGAACGGCCCCGCGTACTCGATGAAGCGGCGCGACCGCCACATCAACACGAAGAATATCGCCGCGACCAGCAGCAGCGTGAGACGGTTAGTGTCGAGCCGCGCCCGTCCGCGCCACGCTACCCACGCGGCGGTCGCCAGCACCGCAATCGCTCCGCCCCACCCTAACCATTGCGCGACCGGATACGGATACCACTCCGTTCCGACATGCACGGTCTCGCTGATCTCCCTCTTGCTCAGATAGTGCTGCGCGATGAACCACAGATTGTTGGGCAAGTAGGGATTTACCAGCAATCCGATCGCAATGCCGGCCGATGAATACGTGAGTGGACGCCATTCCGCGCGTCGCTCGCAGAACGCGATCGCCACTACCATCACACCGGCGATCACGAGCAGCAGCGGAAACGCATCGTAAAGCCATGTGTACACGGCCGCGACCGGCAGGAGCCATGCAAAGCGCCGGGCCAGCGCGAGGTTCAACGCGGTCAACAACACCACCAGCGAGAGCGCCTGCACGCGCGGCATCTCCATGCGGTAGAGAAAATCGGGCGCCAGCGCGCCGAGTGCGAGCAGCCACCACAGCGCGCGCCGCACGCGCAACCGCACCAGCGAGAGATAGACCGCCGCGAATGCAGCAGCCCCGAATATCGCGCTCGCCCACTTGGTACCGTTCACCACATCGCCAGCGGTGAACGGAGCGAGCAAGACGTGAAAGAGCATGTGATGGTCCGAATAGCGCTCCGCGGAGCGAATCGTCAGCGGTAGCCACGGGAACGCCGGCGGAAAGCCGCGCACCCCAGCGACGCGGATGAGCGCCGCGTAGCGCGCATGAAAGTAGCCGTCCACCGACCCGAGCGTTGGAGTTGAGAACTGCAGGGCAACGGACGCGCCGGCGAGCAGCAGCACAACCGCCAGATGTCGCCGCCACTCCCGCCCTCCTCGCCTTGACCGCCCCCGCCGTGCCATCGGCGTTCCTTAGCCCGGCGCCACCCCGCCGGCAACGCGCCACCGTCGCCCGGGCTCGATCGCCCTAACTCGATGACCGCAGATTCTTCTGGGCTTATGCCGGCCGAAACGTCATCGCGTTGTCGCTCGCCATGGCGCTGTCGGCATCGGCTGCGCCGGCGACGCTAGCATGGGCGGCGGTTTTGCCGGCACGATGTGGCACCTGCCTTGCTGTCACACGAACGGTGCACTATGGAGCGAAAGACCAAGGAGGGTAGTTCTGCCGTGCCTCCCGATAACGAATCACTCACCCGGAAGCGCGCCTTCATCCTTCTGCGCTACGCGTTCATCATCGCCTCCGGATATCTCATTCTCTTCGAGGGACACCCCGCCCAGCCCGATCCGGTCGTGCCCTACCTCATCATTGGCGCCCTGCTGTCGAACGCGCTACTGGGGCTGTTGCCGGAAGCGTATATGTTTGGTTGGGCGGTTCAGGTCCCGGTCTTGATCGCCGACACGTTGTGGATCGCTTACAGCCTATCGCTGCCCGGGCAGATCGGGCAGCAGTTCTTCCTCTTGTACTTCTTCGTGCTCACGCTGGCCGCGGTCGGTGAAAGTCTTGCCACCGCGCTGATCGGCGCGGTCCTGATCGGCACGGCGGATTGTTATTTCTCCACCCAAGGCGGTTCGATGTGGTCGTCGCCATCGCTGATTCGCATTCCGTTCTTCTTTACGGTAGCGCTCTTCTACGGCCACATCGGCACGCGCGCGCGCCTGGACCGTGATCGTTTGACGCGGGACCGCGAAGTCGCCAAACAACTCGAGCATCTGGTCGAGATCCGCACGCAAGAAGCCAACGCGAAGGCAGCCGCCATGGAAACGCTCTACAAGCAGGCCGAGGAGGCGAGCCGCCTGAAGTCGGAGTTCGTCGCCAACATGTCGCACGAGCTGTTGAGTCCGTTGCACGTCATCCTCGGCTACGGCGATCTGCTCACGCAAGGCGCGTGGGGAAAACTCGATGAGGCCGCGCACGAGTTGCTCGATCGGATGCGCCACAATGGGCGCCGCCTCTTGGCAATGGTCACCAACGTGTTGGACCTCGCCCGCGTCGACGCCGGCGAGGCGCCATTGTTCCTCGCGCCGGTTGATCTCGCCGAGTTGGCAGAGGACGTGACCGACCCCGCCACTTTGCCGCGCCCGGAATACATCAGCGTGCAGACGCGCCTACAGCCCGATCTGCCGACGTTGATCACCGACGGCCACAAGCTGCGAATGACCTTGGGCCACTTGCTCAGCAACGCAGTCAAGTTCACGCACGAGGGCGAGGTGGTATTGGCGATCACCGCCGCCGATGCAGGCAACCAGGTGACATTTGCGGTCAGTGACACCGGCATCGGCATCCGCGACGATGACCTCGACAAGATCTTCGTCGAGTTTCGCCAAATCGATGGCTCGCTACAGCGGCGCTACGAAGGCGTTGGGCTGGGCTTGGCGTTGGTGCAACGGTACGCCAAGCTGCTCGGTGGGACGTTGAACGTGTCGAGCACACTGGCGATCGGGAGCAGCTTCGCCCTGACGCTGCCCGTGGTCGCCCCTCGCACCGCCGAAGCGGTCGCGGACTCCGCCGCGCGTCAAGTCGCATGACCGCGCCGGCGGTCACATTGACCGAGCGGCGACACACATTTCTGATCGTCCGCTACGTTCTGATCATCGCCGTCGCTGGCCTCGTGGTGGTGCAGGAGGCCGGCCCGTTGCCGCTCAGCATCGTCGCCGTCATCTGTGCCGCGCTGATGTCCAACGTCGGCCTGAGTCGGGTACCCCCGCACTATTTCTTTCTCTGGTGGATTCAAGGCCCGGTACTGATCGGAGATACGCTGTGGGTCTCGGTGGTGCTGCTCGCCACGCAAATGGGGCAGGAATTCTTCCTGTTCTTCTTCGTGCTGTTCCTCGCGGCCATCGGCGAGAACCTCGGGCTGCTCGCGGTCGGCGCGGTGATGATCGGTGGCGCGAGCATTTTGTTGGCCGGTCCGCACGCCCTCACTGCGGCTTCATTGATCCGCGTGCCGTTCTTCTTCGCCACGGCGATCTTCTACGGTTACATCGTCGACAACACCAAGCAGGAACGCCGGGTCGCCGCTGAGAGCGAAGCGTGGGCCACCCAACTCGCCGAACAGGTGCGCGCCCGAACCCACGAATTGGAGCAGCAGAGCGAGCAGCTACGCATGCTCTACACGCGCGTGATCGTAGCCAGCCGCCTCAAGTCCGAATTTGTCGCCAACATGTCGCACGAGTTGCGCTCGCCCCTCAACGTCATCATCGGTTACGCCGATCTCCTCATCAGCGGTGACTTCGGCGCGCTCCCCGACGAGGCGGTCAAAGTGTGCGGGCACATTCACCACAGCGCCTCCAAACTGCACCGGCTGCTGCAGAACGTGCTCGACTTCGCCAAGCTGGAGGAGCACCAAGTCACCGTCCGACCGAGCGAGGTGGTGGTACCCACGCTGGTACACCAAGTCATCAGCAGCGCCTGTCAGCCGCACCTGCCCGAGGTCGCATTGCGGGTTCACGTGCCAGCGGATCTGACAGCGATCGTCACCGACGCACAGAAACTGAGCGAGATCCTGGAGCAGTTGCTGTCCAACGCAATCAAGTTCACTCCTGCGGGGGGCCGCATCACCGTAGCCGTCGAGAACCTGCCCGCGGCCAAGCGCATTCGCTTCACCGTGCAAGACACGGGTGTCGGCATCAGTCCCGAGCACCTCGAACTGATCTTCGAAGACTTCCGCCAAATCGACGGGACCTCGACCCGTGCGCACGGCGGCGTCGGGTTGGGCCTTGCGCTGGTGCGGCGCTATCTGGGACTGCTCGAAGGCGAGATCACGGTGAGTTCCGAACTCGACCGCGGCTCGACATTCAGCTTCACACTGCCGCACAAGCTCGATCTGAGCACCCTGGAGCCGAGCGCCGCCGGGTCGGCTGAGTCGACGGCTAGCACGACCGCATCATCCACGGAAACCGCCGCGACCGAGGCGCTCGTGTCAGCCAGCGCGACACTCACTGCCCCGATCTACCGATAGCCGATCTCGGCCACCGCGCGTCGCCGCGAGTCACCGCCCGATCAGATCGCGCAGCTTGCGCTCGAGAACGCCGCCCGCGTCGGGCGGAGAGGACTCTGGCTTGCCGCGGTGTTTGCTACCGAACAGCTTGTCGACCAGTTTGTCAGCCGCGCCGCGCTGGAGTGCACGCTCGATCAGCTGATCGATATACGCCGGATCGGGCTTCGGCTTCGCTTGACCTAGTCGGCCGTGCAAGACAAACGGAATCGCCAGCTGGCCCTGGTCATCGACAACGTAGCGAACCTCCTTTACGTCGGCCACCACATCGTCGCTGAAGCGCTTCGACATCAGCAGCGTGCCATGCAGATTCACCTCCCGGGTCAAGGTGATAGCGCCGGCGGCGCGCGCGCCGAAATCTTCACCGGTAAGCGTAAGGTCATCGGTTTCCGCACGGCCATCGGCCAGGCGTAGTGTTGCCGTTAGCCGCTCGAACCGCGTATCGGTTTCGCTCAGCAGCCGGCCGTACTTGGGCTTGAGGTGTTGCGAGAGCGCCTGGGCCAAGCCAGGGAGGTGCGAAAGCTTCGTCAACAACTCGTCGACCAGATTGAAATCGTGAATCGTCCCGCGGGTCAGATCAACCGCCATGCTGCCCGCGAGCGACTCGAACAGCCTGGGTCCCACGCGACCGTTGAGGTCCAAGCGCAGCGCACCGGTGCCCTCAATCGGATGCACCGGCGCCGCGCCCGGTAGCGCCTGCAGTTGGGCGAGGCTGATGCCAGCAATCTCGCCCACGAGGTGTAGTGGCCCGTCGTTGGACAATCCGACCGCGCCCGACAGCGCAAAGCTGCCGCCCACACCGTTGCCGCGAACGCGTTCGAGCTCCAGCGCGTGATCGGTCACGATGGCTTGAACGTCGAGACCGTCGACGGTTGCTTGGAGGCCCACGAAGGGGCCGACGCTGCCGCGCAGGGCGAGCGGTATCCGCGTGCGATCCGTCGCCGGTCCGACGGTGCCCGCGAGGTGCACGTTCGGGGGCCCATCACCGAGTGCAGCATCGATCTGAAACGGCATTAGCCGTGCACGCCCGAAGTCGCGCACCTCCAGATCGACGTGTCGTACCGTCGTCGTCGACTCCGCGGCCGGCCCGCGATCGACAGCGATCAGCGTGCCGTCATGCACCACCACCGACTCGATCACCAGAGCGAAGCTGGGTTCAGCGGTTGGCAAGATCGCGCGATCCGCCACCAACCGCACCACCGCCCCGGTTTCGGCGAGTCGTGATTGGCGTCCGAGGCTTTCGATGTTGCGCCGGCCGTCGATCCACACCAAGCGGATCGTCGGCGAAGAGATCGCCACGTGTCCAATCTCCAGGCGGCGCTGCAGCAGCGGCATCACCTTCAGCCGGGCCGTTACTTCCGCGGCACGCAGGAACGGCTCGGAGCCGAATTCCGGATCTTCACCGACTTCGACCTCCGTCAGCACGATGCTGAGCCGAGCGCGCACCCGTACCGTTATTCGCTCGACCCGCACCGGCCTCCCGACCGCCGCTTGCACACGTGCGAGGATCGCCTCGCGGTTCGTCGCTACGAGGCGGTCGAGCGCGACCGCCACGATGACCGCCGCCAGCGCCACTAACAGCACCAGCGCCACGAGACCGAGCGCGAGCTTGCGCATGCTGTCCGACGCTAAGGGCAGGCGACGGCGAAGTCAATTTGGCCGCGAGCTCCGTCCCTCCACTTTGACTGCCTCCTGCCCCGCCGCTACAACCCCGGGCGCCACGGAGGAAGAGGCAAATGGCCTACGAGCACATCACGTTGACCAAGACCGACGACGGCATCGTTACGCTGACGTTCAACCGGCCGGAGACGCGCAACTCGATGACGCCGGCGATGGGCGACGAAGTCGTCGCCGCCGTGGAGGAAATTCGCGTGGATGCCACGGCGCGTGTGTTCGTGCTCACCGGCGCCGGCAAATCGTTCAGCTCCGGTGGCGATCTCGGCATGCTGGCGCGCGACAGCGGTGCGGTGAAGGACGAGGGGCGCCCCAGCATGGCCGGCTCGCCGCGCGACTTCTACACACGTTATCTCGCCATCCGCCGGCTCGCGATCCCGACCATCGCCGCCATCAACGGCCACGCGATCGGTGCCGGGCTGTGCATCGCGCTCGCGTGCGATCTGCGCGTCGCTGCCAGCGATGCGAAGATGGGCATGACCTTCACCAAGCTCGGCATTCATCCCGGCATGGGCGCCACGTACTTCTTGCCGCGCCTGATCGGCACCGCCCGCGCCGCGGAGCTGTTCTTCACTGGCCGCATCATCGACGCCGCTGAGGCCGACCGACTTGGCTTGCTGACGCGCGTGGTGCCGCGTGAGCAGTTCGGCGATACGGTACTCGCGCTAGCGCGCGAGATCGCCAGTTGCGGTCCGATCGCTGTACGGATGACCAAGAGGGCGATCTATCGCGGTACCGAACACACCCTCGAGGACATGCTCGACTTCGAGTCGCTGCAGCAAGGCATCACCTTCACCACCGCCGACGCTCGCGAGGGCGTCCTCGCGATCATGGAGAAGCGCACGCCGAAGTTTACTGGGAAGTAATGTTCGCGGGGAAGTCATGCCTGTTGGCCTTGATGTGACGGAATGCGAGTTGGTCGTCTGCCTACCAGCCCTCGGTCGTTTCACCTACCACGTAGCGCCGGGCAAATGCTTGCCAAGAACCCTCTCGCCCACGAACAGAATCCCATTCTGGTCGAGTCGACGTCGGGCCCTCTCCGGTGTCGGCGAAGCGGACCTTACCTGAGGCCACCCACAGCCAGGATGCAATCTGGGCACCGGGCCTCAGGTGTGTTTGGAGCTGGTCCCTCGCGGACCGTCGCTTGGCAATGACGGTTGAAATCTCGTCGTGCTTCGCGGAGTGAGGCTCAAGCCCGACAACCCTTTTGCTTGGCATGTGCCCGAGCAGGTAGTCCCAGCGATTCTCACCCGCGTGTTCGGCCTTCATGGCTTCATCAAGGTCGATACTGTCAGCGAAGCTCGTGCGCACGGAATTGTCGATGTAGCTGCGATGACTGCTCTTCATCGCCGCGAGACCATCTTTAACGAGCGCTTGAAGCGAAGAATCCTGTATCAAGGCAACGCGGATCGGGCTCTTCGTCGAGGCTTTTTTGCGCTTCTTCATCGCTCACTCTCGTTCACGGCGGTGCGAACGGCGTCGCCGAAGCGAGAACTGAAACCGGTAAGCCCGCCCCAGCCTGCCTCTTCATCTCGGCTGGAATCTGGATCAAGGTCTGAAATGTCTGTCGAATGCACTTTCCCATCTTGTTCGAACGAGAGCAGGTGTACGCGGTAGTCTCCTCCAATGGCCGCGATGGCGACCCTCTGCATAGGCTGCGACCTGGGAAGGTCGAAGGCGTCACAGAAGTAGTGCCAATGCGCCTGGTGTTCGTGAAGTCGGCGTAACATCCACACCGCCGTAAGAACGTGCGGCGAATGCGTGGAAAGCACGACTCGGTAGCCACGCCACATGAGGTCCAGTACCAACAGCAGCACGACATTGATCGCTTGGGGATGCAAACCCATCTCTGGCTCTTCGATGACCACCCAGTCGATGCCTGGTTGCTTCGTCTGTTTGGTGGATGGGAGCAGATGATAGAGGCCAAGAAGGAGAGGCGTGAACTCGCGCTGCCCGGCTGTCCAGGTCATGAAGGGGAGCTGCGTATCCCCGTGTGAGAGCTCGAGGCGCCTCGCGTGCTGTTGATCTTGCTCAAGACCGACAGTGCCACCGTGAAAGATTGCTCTGTCGATTTGATCTCGGTACTCTTTCTTCAGCTTCTTCTTTACGGGAAAGAGACTGCCCCCACCGCCGCGGGCGCTGAAGCGATCGAACAGGTTCTGACTGAAGATGCGCGCGACTACGGGGGTGTCAGCGGAGAGCTTTTGAAAAGGAGCGGCCCAGCCGTCGCTGATGAGCAGAGAACGGTGTGCAGGGATGTAGAAGACGGTTTCCTTGGTGCTGTGCCGCTTGTTCAGGGTTTTCGGATCGATCGTTGTGTTGCCCAGCTTCACCACAGTCTCTGGCCGCCACGCTGCGCC
>JBGOUW010000374.1:0-5040 GCA_041477755.1 Binatia bacterium | reverse complement strand
GCGACCGGAATGGTACAACCCGGCCGCCAGTGCGAGGAACTCATCGAGCAGCTCACGCACGATCTACACCAACTGCGGGATGGCCGATCCGGAGAACCGATCGTCGCCGAGATCGTGAACTCGGCGGACATGGATCTCGCCGGCTACGTCGGCGAATTTCCCGACCTGATCGTGCGCTGGTCGAAGGCATCGTTGTCGTGGATCGAATCCCCGAAGATCGGCCGGATCGATCCCGTGTTCGTCGGCGGTCGCAGCGGCGATCACGATCCTTCCATGCGAGGAGTATTCTTCGCTGCCGGACCACACGCCACTCCGGGCCTGATTCCAGACCCGGTTCGCCTCGAGGACTTCGCGCCGACGATATCCGGTCTGCTGGGTATCCAGCTGCCTGATACTGAAGGGCGGGCGATTCCGGCGGTTCGAACGTAGAGCACCGAGTCTACGCAGCCGGCTACCTCGCGATCGGAGAAGCCTTGACCAGAGAGACGCACGACCTGCTTTGCCCTCAGTGCCGCACGCACGACCTGGTGGCGACTGCATGCGAATCTTGTTTCTGATTCCCGATCTTAGCGCCGGGGTTGTGTCGCGCGCCCGCGAACGCCTGCACCACCGCGGTGGTCTCGGATCGCGATTTGCGGACGAGCAGGGCTTGTGGACGACAGAGGTCTTCGGCGGGACGCTGAACATCATGCGGCAGTGTGCCCTCGCCCGGTCACTTGGCGCCGCCGCGGTAATGGCAACGCGAAGTGGACGAGACACTTACCGTGCGCGAGGGATCGGGCAGCTCCCGTTCGTCGCGTGGGCGGAACGCCGTCGCGACGACATCTGCATCGTTCCCGACGTTTACTCGCGGCTGGCCGACGAGGTCATCGGCCAGGTCGTCGTATACATGCAGCATCCGAACCTCGTCCGCAGGGACTTCGTTCACATGCGTCCCAATCTCCGCCTGTGGACATGCTCGCCGCTGATGAGCGAATGCTGCCGGCGTGTCCTTCCGGGGAAGGAGCCAACGTTCTTACCCAACATCGTCGATCCGGAGAGCTTTCCGCTCATCCAGCAAGAGCGACGCGACTCGGGCCGCCTCGCGGCCCTGCCGCGCAAGAACGGCATGGAGTTCATCCAAGCGGCGTATCGCCGTTACCGCGACGACGGCGGCCGCTACTGGAAACTCGATCTGATCGACGGTGTGCCCTTCAGCGAATTCGCCACCCGCCTCCGCGTGCCGCAGGCCTTGTTGGCCGCATCGGAGATTGAAGGGTGCGGGCTCCCTGGAATGGAGGCCATGGCCGCCGGCATCGTCGTCACTGGCAGCAACGCCCGCGGCGCAAGCTTCTACATGCGCGACCGCGAAACCGCTCTCGTCGCCAACACGCCGGAAGGCGTCGCCGCCGCGCTGCGAGCGATCGAGGATCCGCAACTCCGCCAACATTTGTCGCGCGCAGGGTACGAATTCATCCAGCGATTCTTCCCCGACGCCGAGCCGAAACGCTTCTGGGAAGGCTTCCTCGCCGAACTGGAGCACACGTAACCGTCAAGGATTCAATTGCTCGGCAACGACCTCGCGCCCTTCGCAGCATCAACATCGCGGCGGCGAGACGCGCTGGACATCTTTCCTAACCAAGGGTAGGAGCCCGATTCGATGAGTTCCTATCGCCGATGAGTTCCTATCGCCCGTACCGTCCGCTTGGACTCAAGCTACTCAACGCCGCCGGCGGAGCGCTGCGCGCTGCCGGCGTGCCGCTGGTGCGCCTCGACGCGCGCTCGCTGTTGGACCAGGCGGCCAAGAACACCGGCCTATCGGATTTCGGCGATGAGCGCTTCCGTGAGCCGCTGCGTATCCTGCTCGACGCCTTCGAGCACGAGGCCGCACTCACCATGCTGGGCCGCGTGATCGCGCGCGGCGACGCCGTTCGCACGCTGGAAAACCGTCTGCGCATGATCGACACGCACAAGCGTCATCCGGAGATCGGCGAGCGGCAGATCGAGCGGCCGCTGTTCATCCTCGGTCTGCCGCGCACGGGCACGACGATCCTGCACGAATTGCTCGCGCAAGACCCGGCTAACCGCGTGCCGATGACGTGGGAGGTCATGCACCCCTGGCCGCCGCCGGAGCGCGCGACCTACGAAAGCGATCCGCGCATCGCGCAAGTGGAGAAACACTTCAGCGGCGTCGACAAGCTCATCCCCGGCTTCAAGTCGATGCACCCAATGGGCGCGCAGTTGCCGCAGGAGTGCGCCGCGCTCACGCAGCACGACTTTGCGACGATGATCTACCATACGACGCACAACGTCCCGAGCTACCAGCGCTGGCTCGATCACACCGACTTGCGGCCGGTGTACGCGTCGCATCGCCGGCAGCTGCAGTATCTGCAATGGCGCTGTCCCGCCGAGCGCTGGGTGCTCAAGTCGCCCGCACATCTGTGGGCGCTCGACGGGCTGCTCGCGATGTATCCCGACGCACGCATCGTGCAGACCCATCGCGATCCGCTCAAGGTTATCGCGTCGCTGGCCAGCTTGATCAAATTGCTGCGCGGTATGTCGAGCGATCGCATCGATCCGGCCGCGATCGGCGCCGACTGGACCGCGCGGCTGGCGGCGGGCCTGCAGAAAACCATGACCGTGCGCGGCAGCGGCGCTCTGCCAGACGATCGGGTCTTTGACATGCAGTTCGCCGAATTCATCGCCGACGAGATCGCGATGGTGCGGCGCATCTATCAACACTTCGACCTGCCGCTGACCGAGGCCGCCGAGACTCGCATGCGCCGTTTCCTCGCTAACAACCCGAAGGACAAGCACGGCGCCCATCGCTACACCCTCGCCGACGCGGGCCTCGATCCCACGGTGGAGCGTCAGCGCTACGCCGCGTATCAAGCCCAGCACGCAATCAAATCAGAACCACTCAACTAGTGTCGTGTCTGGCCGGGCGGCGGCATGGCGGCGGTGCCCCGAGCCGGTGGTTGGCCGCGGAGTATGGGTTCCCTCTCCCCGTAGGGAGTGTCGACAAACAGGGGGGACGGCCCCCTTCGACGGTCGCAGGACAGGCTTCGAGACGGCCCCGAAGAGATGGGGCCTCCTCAGGGCGAGCGGAAATGTTCTTTGCAGACAACAACAGAACCGTTGGTCCCGAGGAGCCGCCGTTTTTGCAGCGGCGTCTCGAAGGGCGTGCCTCGAGAAAAGCGACAGTCTCCGTTGGAGAGGGTCAGGGTGAGGGGTGAAGCGCACAGCCGTTACTCGTCTTTCCCTCACCCCAGCTCTCTCCCAGAGGGAGAGGGGGCAGAGTACGTCCCCTTCAATTGCGTTCGAGTCCGGATGTTGCTGACATTTGCGAGACACGACACTAGCCGGAAGAATTCCCCAAGCACCCACGACCGAGGACTCAGTGCACTCAACGAGCGCGCCGGTGCGGCGCCGCCTTCCCCGTGAGCGCGGACGGAGCGGTAAAGACGCGGTCGAAGAACGCGAGCACACGCGCAGCGAACTCCCTGGGGTAGAGATGGTAGCAGCGCACGTGCGTGCCCCATGGCCCGGCCTCACGCCAGAACGGGGCATCACGCGGGGGCGCCGGGGTCACCCAGAGTTGGGCGGCGAGTGAGTCGCTCAAGAGGTGCCGCGCGTCATCCACCGGCACGATCGGGTCGGCTTCATTGTGGATGATCAGCACCGGCAGCAATTGAATGTGCGACATCGCGTCGAGCGTACTGTCGTGCTTGAACGAGTAGCCGTGAAAGGTTTCGGCGCTCCACAGGATCAGGTCGATGATGGACCCCGGCCAGCCGGTCGCCGCCTGCGCGTTGCGTAAGGCAGCGCCGCGCGCGTCGACGTACACCCCGTCGGCGACCACAGCCTCGATGCGTGGATCACGCGCCGCCGCGTACAGCGCCACCGCGCCACCCAGCGAGAAGCCGACGATGCCGAAGCGCTGAGCGACGCCCTGCTGCGTCAGATACGCAATCGCACCGAGCACGTCGTTCGCTTCCGCATTGCCCGGCGTCACCCGGCCATCGGGCGCGGCATCCGACTCGCCGTGATTACGCAAATCGAGCGCCAGCACAGAGTAGCCACCGGCGATCAGGTCGCGGGCAAGTTCGAGACCGTCGATCCACTCCAAGCTCTTGTTCCCGCCGCCGCCGTGCACCAAGATCAGCGCCGCTGTTGCGTGCGGCACCGGCATCCACCACGCCCGCAGCGTGATTGGCGCGTCCGGCGGCGCGAACTCGACCTTCTTGAACGTGAGACCGACATCTTGCGGTGTGCGTGTAAGCGGTTTGCGGATCGTCGACGTCAACAGCCGCGGACTGAACCCGACCACGGCAACGACGAGCCCAACGACGGCGACGATAGAGAGGCCGATTGCAAACCTGCGCGCCCGGCCGGTTCCCGCGCGGCGTGGCTCAGTCGAGGGCGCAGCCTCGTCCGGTCGCAACGCTCCCCAGGATCCGCCTGCCCCCTGCCGGTCGCGCCGTCCTTTCAGTGTGAATCTCAAGTCGCGTCTCGTGTCGCCTCGCGTGTCCAGCCGGTCATCCGCGCAGACTGGCGAGCGGCACGACCTCACAAGTCGGATGCGCGGGCAATTCCTCGGCTTGCAGCCAGCGGCAGAAGAAGAGCCCGTCGCGGTGGCCGGCGGTGTCGAGCCAGTTGGGCAGGTCGGGATCGCGCTGCGCGATCACGACGCGAAACGATCCGTCGGCTTCCAATACGGCTTGCGCCCCGTTGAGCGACACGCGGTGGTAGCGGTAGTCGAGCGATTGCATGTAGCGATTCCACAGCTGCACGCCCCAATAGACGCACTGCGGTGAGCGGCCGGTGATCACCAGCGCCTGATCCGCCTCGATTTCGAAGGCGCCGAGTGCGTAGATGTTGTCCGGCGTGCCCCAACCGCGCACGGTCGGGCTCCACGGCATCGGCGGCATCAGCATGTTGATCGCAGGCAGCGGAGGAATTGGCGCGAACTCGATCGTCTGGCGAACAAACGTCGCGACCGCGCGCAAGCGCGCCGCCAGCAGCGCGTCGCTGAGAGGCGCGGGCGGCGGCAGCGCATCG
>JBGOUW010000348.1:0-5513 GCA_041477755.1 Binatia bacterium | reverse complement strand
GGTTGCCGTAGAGCTGGCCGGCCGCGCCGCTGAGCAGGCTCCAGTACGCCTGCCGCCGCAGGATCTGCGTCGTGCCTTCGTCGGCGGCGTTGTGTTCGAACTCGTAGTTCGCTTCCACCAGGAACGTGGGCAGCGCATTCGCGCGGTTGTAGTCCGCCAGCACCTGCGCGTAGGTCGGGTAGTAGGTGTAGGAGGCGTTGAGTTGGATCAGCGACGCCCAACTCGCGTCATCGAGCGAGCCGCTGACCAAGTAGTCCAACTCCACGGTGTGAATGTGGCGGTCGTCGGTGTCGTGGATGCCGCGCGCCACTGCCTGCACCACCGCGTCGTCGCCGAGCGTCTGCCAGCTTTGGAAATCGTTGCCGCTCATCCAGATGATGTTGTCGACGCTGCGGTAGCGCGTGCCGAGGTAACGGCCGTAGGTACGCGCCTTGGTGACGCCGTTGGCGTTCAGCACACTGAGGTAGCTGCCGGTCTCCGCGGGATCGAGCAGCACGGTGAGGCCATGCTGCGCGGCGAGCGCGAGCATGTGATCGACGCGCGTAAAGAAGGCGTCGTTGGGCGTGGCGAGATCGCCGGGCGTGGTGAACGGCACGATGCCGTCGTAGGTGCTGCCATCGGCGCGCCCGCCGGTATAGGTGGCGCACAGCAGGTTGACCCAGACCACATTGAAGCCCGCGGCTTGGCGATCGGCGAAGAACGCGTCGGCCTCGGCTTCCGAGAGATTGACCGTCAACGCCTGCGGCGAATCGCCGGTGAGCAACACCGGCACGTTGTTCTGATCCACCAGGTAGCGCCCATTGGTGCTCACCTTCAGCGGATAGGCCGCACCTGGCGGCGTGTTGCCGGGCGTGCGTGTCGCCGTCGGCGTGCGCGTTGCCGTTGCTGTACGCGTTCCCGTCCGCGTCGCCGTCGGCCGCAGCGTGGCGGTCGGCGTCCGCGTGCGAGTGCCTGTATGAGAACGAGTCGGCGTACGGGTTGCGGTACGCGTCGCCGTTGGCGTAGGCGTGCGAGTGGGACGCCGCGTATTCGTCGCCGTGGGCCGCGGCGTGGGTGTGCGGGTCACGGTTTGCGTCCGCGTGCGCGTCACCGTTCGCGTCGCCGTCCGCGTCGCGGTCCGTGTCCGCGTCCGCGTTGCTGTAGGGCGCCGAGTCGGTGTGCGCGTTGGCGTGGGGGCTGCGAGGACACCCACCGCTTGCAGGCAAAAGAGAAGAAGCGCAGCCCACAACGCTCGGGCAATGAAGCCCCGACAGACCTGGGCACTGCGAGAACCGCGAGCATTTATTGATGAGCGCAAATTCATCGATAAGCATAGGCTACCCTGACATCGCAGAGCGTCAACGGTATATTCTCAAAGAGCGATGCATGGAGAGATGAGCCGTGCTGCGGCATGTTGTCGCGCAACGCATTCGACAGCGCCCACGCCTCCACCGCGCCTTGATTCTTTGACACGCGCCCCTTGCAGCTAGTATCGGCTGCGTGAGCTGGCCAACTGGCGCACACCAGGCAAGGCGCCGCACCCCAACGCGCCGGCTTCTGTGCCGGCACGCAACTGCACAGCGTGGGAGCAGGCACGATGAGCATCTGGAACACCTTCGGCAAATTTCATACGGCACTCTATCGCGTTTCGCGCGGTCGGCTCGGCGGGCGCATGGCCGGGCTCGACATGTTGATCCTCACCACGACCGGGCGAAAAAGTGGTCATAAACGCAGTGTCGTGCTCCCCTACATGAAGGACGGAGCGTGCCTGGTCGTCGTCGGCTCGAACAGCGGTGCGGAATTCCATCCGGCCTGGTGGCTCAACCTGCAACACAACCCCAGCGGGGTCGTTCAGATCGGTGCTGAACGCACGCGCGTCGCGGCCGCGCTCGCGGCCCCCGCCGAACGCGCTCGGCTGTGGCCATTGCTCAAGCAGCAGAATCTCTTCTATGGCCGTTACGAGCAGCGCACGAAACGTGAAATTCCCGTGGTGATCCTCCGGCCAGTTCCGTAACCTCAATCAAAAAAAACAAGGGGAAACCGCCGATGCACGCCGATCAATGTAGATGCGGGGTCCGACGCGACTCATCGCTTGACCACCAAATGCATTTCGATGAGTCTTACGGATCTCTCCGGTCTTTGTAGAAAGCTCGGATCTGCGTGTATCGGCGTCCATCGGCGGTTCCAATCTTTTCGCTTTTGGGGCTAACTCGCCGAGATCAGCACCGACTCTTGGGGGAATGTTGGAGGAACGCATGACAGATGGTCCGGTGAAAGTCGGCAGCATGCTGTTTACGATGGTGGATCCGCACCGGGGCCACGAGGTCGCCTACAATCGCTGGTACGAGCGCGACCACTTTTACGCCGGATGTCTTGTCGGCCCGTGGCTGTTCGCGGGACGGCGATGGGTGGCGACGCGCGCCCTCAAAGATCTGCGCTTCCCCGAGCCGAGCTTGTTTGCCAGACCGTCAGTGGCGGCGGGCTCGTACGTGGCGATCTATTGGATTCATGCCGACCACCACGATGAGCACCACGAGTGGGCGATCAACCAGGTGCGCTGGCTCTACCGCAACGGCCGCGGTTTCTCGCAACGCACCCACGTTCACACGCTGCTCTACATTTACGATTGGACCTACTATCGTGACAGCGATCCTGTTCCCGTTGAGCTGTCGCTCGATCATCACTTTCCGGGGATGGTTTCAATCGCGATCGAACGCGAGCCCGGCGTCGAGCAGGACGATCTCGACCGCTGGCTGCGAGATTCGTACTTGCCGCGTATGCTGGCCGATTCGCCGATCGCGTCCTGTTCCACCTGGTCGCCGATTCCACAGGCCAACACCCCACCGATGGACATTCCGCGCGTGGAGCGCACCGACCGGCTCGACCTGCAGCTCTACTTCCTCGACAGCGAGCCGCAGCAGGCATGGGCCCGGTTCCAGACATTAGGGAAGGACCTCGCGGCAACCGGGCTTGGTCAGATCGTGTTTGCTTCCCCCTGGCTACCCACCGTTATCGGTACGGACACCTACACCGATCAGCTCTGGTAGAATTGGCGCCGACCTACCGGACCCGTCGGCGACGCACACACCACAGGATCACCACGATCGGCGCGAGCAACTCAGCGACCGGATGGTTACCGCTCCGATTGACGGCACAGCCACTGCCGTTGCCAGCCATCTGTGTAGCAACGGTCGGCATGACTCCGGCTGTCGCCGTTGTGATTCGCGTGTGGGTTCCAGTCGGTGAGCCGGTTGGGGTCGGAGTGCTCGGCGAATGTCTCGCCGTCGGCGTGTTGGTCGGCGTCAGTGCAACGAGCGTATGCGTCGCTCCCGGTGTGTCGGTGGGAGTCGGCGTGGGAGAATTTTCCGCGGCTTGCTCAAGGTCGAACACACCGCTGGTCGTCGCCGCATACACCGTCGTCGGCGTGTGCGGATCGATTGCCAGCGCATTGATTGTGAGGCTGGTCAATCCGGCATTGAAAGCGTTCGTGCTCGCGCCACCATCCGTGCTCTTGAACACGCCGCCGTTGGTCCCGGTATACACCGTCGTCGGCGTATGCAGGTCGATGGCAATGGTTCGTGTGCCACTAGCGCTTGGCCCAGGCCCAGTCAGCTGCCAATTTCCACCGCCGTCGGTGGTCTTGTACACACCATTCTGGGTTCCGGCGTAGAAGGTGCCGAGCGTTACTGGGTCGATCATCACATCATAGACGTAGAAAGTGACACTGGACGATGGATTCAAGATGACGTGCCAGGTCACGCCGCCGTCGATGCTTTTCAGAACCCCACTTTCGCCCCCGGCGTAGAGCGTGCCGGGCAGAGTGAGATCAACCCGAAGCGCGAAGACCAGCCCGACAGACGAGCCGTTGCTCCAGGTGCGCCCGCCGTCGTCGCTCTTGAAGACGCGGCCGTCCCCGTCAGCATAGCTCGCGGCATAGACGGTGGTTGCCGTGGCCGGATCGATCGCGAGTGCGGAAATCACATCGAGAGCGGGCGCAGGAACGTCGCGCAAGATACTGTCCCAGGTAGAGCCGCTGTCCGTACTCTTGAACAGTCCGCCTGCTGTCCCGGCGTAGAGCGTGCTGGGCGTGACGGGATCGATAGCGAGCGCACGCGTTGCAGCCTCACTCTCAGTCGACGCCAGGTTGAGTGCTTCCCAACGATTGCCGCTGTTCGTGCTCTTGAACAATCCCGTCTGTGTCCCGGCGTAGAGTGTGCTGGGCGTGGCGGGATCGATCGCGAGCGCGTTCACAACGCTGCCTTCATCTGGCCCGTGAGTTGTCCAGACATTGAACCCGGCCTGCACGCTGGCCGCGCCGACAACAGAAAAGGCGAGCCACGTAACGGCGACGCGACGGACAGACCGGCTGGAGATGTGAGTGATCATCTGCATGCGGCTACCCTCCTTCAAACTGTTGCGCGGGTGGTGGGGCTTGCCCTCCTTGCTGCTTGGCACCGACAGCCGGTGCTAAGCCAATCACGAGCAACCCAACGTGGTGGCAACCCGTGTGCCAGCGTGCAGATGATGGGAACGTATGAACCGAGCGACTCGTGGAGCGATCACCGAGACCGGGTCGCTTCAACCGGCTCTGCCCGGTCTTTCAAAGCGGATGTAAGAGTTTCAATTGGGGCGCGTTGCAAACGCCGCAATCGAGCAGAGTAGTCGAGGCGGCTCGACGCTTGCCGTCCGGGACGGCTTTCGACTGTTATTCGTACGTCCGGATTTCGATGAGATGCCGGCTCGGGTCGAAGAAGTAGAGGGCTTTTCCCATGCCCTTGGCGCCCATTTCTCTTCCCGGTCCCTTCATACTGCCGACGGCATCGAACGCGTCGCCGAATTCGATTCCGACCGCCTTGACGCGATCGAAGACCGCTTCGAATTCCGCGTTCGACATCGCAAACGCGAGGTGGTCTCCACCCTGCGTGCCCCACGGTGCCAGTTGAATGGTCAGCGCGGGAGTGACGCGGACTACGGTGAATGGGCCATCGCTGCCTTCGAGAGCGAATCCGAGAATCTCGGCGTAGAACTTCGCGCTCGCCTGAACGTCCTTCACCGGCAAGATCAAGTGATCGAGTTCCGTCATCACCGCATCCTCTCTGGCTTCATCGATCGAGGTGCGTGGGTTGCTCGCGCTGGTTGAGGAGTTGCGCTAGCGCGGCGATCTGCTCCTGTTGGAGCGCCAGTAGTTCCGCCCATTGTTGTTCGCGCAGGGCATCCATCTTTTGGTGCAGCCCGAGGATCTCCAACTCGGCTTTCAAGTTTACTTCGTAGTCGTGGGAGGCATCCATCCGGTCCTTCGCTGCCATCCGGTTCTGCGACATCATGATGACCGGCGCTTGCAGCGCGGCGAGCATGGAGAGGAACAGATTCAACAGAATGTAAGGGTACGGATCAAACGCCTCCGCCCACGCCGCCAGAATGAACGAGTTGACGATCACCCACACCACCAACACGAAACCGAAGAGCATGATGAAGGTCCACGAGCCGCCGAACGACGCCACGTGATCCGCCAAGCGCTGGCCAAACGTGAGCCG
>JBGOUW010000479.1:0-3916 GCA_041477755.1 Binatia bacterium | reverse complement strand
AGGATGTTCGCGGTCTGCGATACGACCACCGGGCCGACCTTCACAAAGGGCGGCGCAAACGGCAGTGCGCCCGGTTCCTCGCCCTCGAGGAAGCGCATCATAGACTGCAGTCTGTTCTTGCGCTCACGCGCAACATCGACGTAAGAGGCACCGGCATCCTCAAGCGACAGGCGCACGAACTCACCGCGTCCTTGAATGCCGGGCCAATAATAGAGCTCGATCGGGATTCCGCGTTTCGTCATCGTTACCTCGCTATCTTGGCGCGATTCTATCAGAACGTGGCGGTCGAAGCGGCCGTCGCAGGCGACAGCGCGTGGACAGACAGCCACAGAACTACGGCTTGCTGACGAGGTGAGACTCAGCCGCGCAGCGGGCCGAGGTTCATCACGACGCGCTCGGAGGTCAGCTTCCCCTTTGCGTCGAAGCGGTAGAAGGCGACGAACGGGAGTTCGACGTCGCGCTCCGTCGGTGGAAAGCCGAGGAATTCGCTGCTGTGTTTTCCGCAGACCCGGCCTTCGATCACGGTCTCGGCGTCGGTGAAGTGCTCCGCGTCGATGATGGCTCGAAGACCGCTGAACGCGCCGGCTGCGGCGCTCATTCCGATGTAGCTGTGCGCCCAGCGGATGGTCTCGTCGCTGGGGAAGGACTGGTGGTTGTACAGCATCACGCCGTCCTTGGAGAAGGTGCCCATGATCCGCTCCAGATCGTGGTCGTTCTCGGCAGCATAGTGCGCGCGTACGAGCGCTCGTCGCCGTTCGCGTTCTCGGTCGTCGCGTTCTCCGTTGTCGATGGCCATGGTCACTCCTTGGTTGGGTTCTCGGTGGCGGTCGCTAGTCACTCTCGAAGCAGCGCCGCGCCGCTTCGATCGCACCCTTCGCGATGTTCTGGAGCAGTCGCCGATCCTGGCCCGCGCGGCCGAGCACGCGAATCGCGACCGACCCCGCGAAGAGCATCGCGACGAGCGGATCGAGATCGAGGTCCGTTCCCGCTTCGGCCTGCGCCTCGCGCAGCCGCGCGCGCAGGAGCGCCTGCATCGTCTTGAGCCCGTCCTTCAGCTGCGCCTGCGTCTCGGCGGAGAGTGCATGCGACTCCGGGATCGCATTCAAGATGAGGCAGCCGCGCCGCTCCGGGTCGCGCGCTGTGAGTCGCGCCACCGTGTCGAGCACGTGCTGCGCGCCGTCCAGCCCGGTCTTGTCGGTCGAGATCGCCGCCGCGAGATCAGCGACGTAGCGCTTCGTCGCGGCGCGGAACATGCCTTCCTTGCTGCCGTACGCGGCGTACAGGCTGCCGCGCAGAAGACCCGTCGCCTCGGTCAGCTCCTCGATCGACGCGCGGGCGTAGCCGCGCGACCAGAACACGCCGAGGAGCGCTTCCTCGACTTCGGCGGGATCGAACTGGCGCGGGCGAACCATTCGGCTCGCAGCATACTGTTATTGACTACTCAGTCAAGAACATCACGATAGGGTCGGGGTCGCCCGACGCGGACGGCGGGCGGCGGTGTCTTTCAAACTAGGATACTACCCGGCGCGGCGTCGCTGCCGGGCTCGTCCGGCAGCAGCGAGGCGACGAGCCGACCCAACCGGATCCCTTCCTCGGCGAGGTTGCGGCGGCGGACCTCGGTGCCAGCGGGATCCGACCAGCCTTCGGCGAACGCGGCGTAGATGGCCGCGAGCACGCCGTCCAGACGCGCGCCGAGTTCCGCGCGCTCGGGCACTTGGAATGGTAGCAAAGCTACGATCGGCGTCGTGCAGTCGCGCCTGGTTTTCCGAACACACCGTCGGTCGCGATGCTCTTGAACGTGCAATAACGATCGAGGCCCGCGGCGCCGAGTTGGCAGGCGAGTTCGAGCATGAGTGCATCGTCGGTCAGGCCGATGCGCGGAATGAAGTCGGGGATGAGGTCCATCGGCTCGATGAAGTAGAACAACGCCGCGGCGAGCAAGCTGACGGTGTAGAGGGGGATCTGCGGGCACTCGCCGGCGGTGTGGTCGACCAACAGTTCCAGCGCGACGTCGACCTGGCGGTGAAACCGAGGGTGCTGCACCATGTCGAGCTTGGCTTTGCGGCGAATGGTATCGACCTGAGTGAGCAACGTGCGAATGTCTTCGGGCGCCACCACTTCGGCCTGCGCCACGAGATACGCCCGCACCGCGCTCAGCGGCACCAAGGGTTTACGGCGCGACGGAGGAGTCGGGCGGGGGGCTGTTCGCTTCGGTGTCGGGGCTCGGCGTGGCATGGCGGGAGCAGACTACGGCTCACGGTACGAGTCAAGCCGAGTATCGGCAGTGAGTCACCAACCCCACGCTAGGGTTGTCATGCGGTTGATGTGACGATAGTGGAGCCGACCGTGCGCAGCGATGCTGAAACCAAAACTCCCGCGCAGCTCGGCTACCGCATGCCGGCCGAGTTCGAGCCGCACGCGGCGACCTGGATTGCCTGGCCGCACCATGGCGCGGACTGGCCGGGGAAGATCGCCGCGATTCACTTCGTCTACGTCGAGATTGCCCGCGCGCTCGCGCGCAGCGAGCCGGTGCGGATCATCGTCAAGGACGTTGCTACGCACTTGCGCGTGCGCCGGCTACTGGCCAAGGCGCACGTACCGCTCAGTCAGATCCGGTTCTTCGTCATCCCGACCAATCGCGGCTGGACCCGCGACTTCGGTCCGATCTTCGTCAAATGCGGGCGTCGGATCGCGATCACTGACTGGCGGTTCAACGGCTGGGCGAAGTATCGCAACCATCAGCTCGACGACGCCGTCAACGCGCAACTGGCGCGCCGGCTGCGGCTGCCGCGGTTCGTGCCGACCGTGCAGGGCGAGCGCGTCGTGCTCGAAGGTGGCAGCATCGAGGTAAACGGCCGCGGCGCATTGCTGACGACTGAAGAGTGTCTGCTCTCACCAATCCAAGCGCGCAATCCGCGCTTGTCGCGCCAGCAGGTCGAACAAGCGCTGGGTGATCATCTCGGCGTGACGAACATCTTGTGGCTCGGCCGCGGCATCGCTGGCGACGACACCCATGGTCACGTCGACGATCTCGCGCGTTTCGTCGATCCACGCACCGTCGTCACCGTCGTCGAGCCGAAGCGACGCGACGAGAACCACGCGCCGCTGGCCGACAATTTGCGACGGCTCAAAACGATGCGCGATCAAGACGATCGCCCGCTGGCAGTCGTCGAGCTGCCGATGCCCGAGCCGATTCGATACGAAGCGCTGCGCTTGCCGGCGAGCTACGCCAACTTCTACATCGCCAACGGGTCGGTGTTGGTCCCAACCTTCAACGACCCGCACGATCGTTTCGCCCTCGACACGCTGGCGAAGCTGTTCCCGACGCGCGAGATCATCGGCATCCACGCCGTCGATCTCGTGTGGGGTTTGGGAACGCTGCACTGCCTGACGCAGCAGCAGCCGAAGGGGTGAGGCACGATCTCTACGTCGCTGGACGTTTTGGTCGTACGGCCCATCCGGTAGACGGCAGAAAAACTCCGGGCCGTTTGCCTTCACCCATGGTCGGTCAATCACACCCGATCGATTCTGAACCCGACGCGCGGGAAGTGCACGACCACGTCACCGACTTCGGCTGCGTGACGGCGGATGGCGATCTCGTGGACGGATGATGTGACAACGGTTCCCGCAACCGGATCGAAGCCGTAGTCGTCTGGGGTGACGCTGACCTTCTCACCGGGTTTGAGGCCGCTCGGGTCGTTCAGGTCGACGGCTTCTTTCGTCGTGCTCGTGCTCTCGCGGGCGACCCGCAGCGCTTCGGCCGGGTCCATGTCGCTGCGTTGGCCGTGGCCCAGTGCTTTGATTCGTTCCGACCAGGCGATCAGTTTGGGGAACTCGTCGAACACCGTTGCGGCCGGCGGCACGTTTCGCAGGAACCACACCGGGTGGTAGCACGCCGCGTCGGCGAGGCTGAAGT
>JBGOUW010000630.1:0-2745 GCA_041477755.1 Binatia bacterium | reverse complement strand
GACGTTCAGGGTATCCTGCTGGGTTTCGAGGAACAGCACGTCGGCGCCACCGTCGAGTAACCCCGCGGCTTGCTCCGCGTAGGCGACGCGGACCTGTTCGAAGTTGATGCCGCCGGTCACCGAGATGGTTTTAGTGCCGGGGCCCATCGAGCCGACCACGAAGCGCGGCCGGTCGGCCGTCGACGCCGCGTCCGCAACTTCTCGCGCGATCCGCGCTGCCGCGTGGTTGATCTCGTAGGCCTTGTCTTGCAACCCGTACTCAGCGAGGACGATGCGAGTACCGCCAAACGTATCGGTTTCGATCAAGTCGGCGCCGGCGTCGAGGTAGCTCTGATGCATGCGCCGAATCGCGTCGGGGCGCGTCAATACGAGATTCTCGTTGCAGCCTTCGAGCGCCGGCCCGCCGAAGTCGTCGGCGGATAAGTCCATCGCCTGGATGGCGGTACCGGTCGCGCCATCGAGCACGAGGATGCGCTCGGCAAGCGCGGCACGGAGCAGGGGAGTGCGGTCGATCGGTGCTGCCATAGACCCATACGTGTAGCCTGTCGGCGCGCGGAATTCCAAGCCTGAATCGCAGGCTGTTTCAACGCGCGTCAACGACCATGTGCGTCCCCCCAACTCACAACCGCGCCAGCGTCTCGCGGGCGGTGCGTTCGCCGGATTCGATTGCACCTTCCATGTAGCCGGGCCATTCGGTCGCGGTTTCGGTTCCAGCCCAGTGCAGACGCCCGATGGGCGCGCGCAGCGCGGGGCCAAACTGCGTCAGCGCGCCCGGCGGCATGACCCCAACCGGGCCGCCGCCGCTCCAGCGATCGGATTGCCAGTCCTTCTCGATGTAGTTAGTGGGCTGCCCGGCTTGCGGTCCGAAGAAGCGCGCCAAGTCGCGCAGCACGGCATGGCGCCGTTGGTCCGCCGACCGCGCGCTCCACTCGCGGGCGGCGCGGCCGCCGATGAATCCGACCAGCGCGGGCTGCGCGCCGTCGTTACTGCTGTTATCGAGCGCGACGCCGATCGCTCCGAAATCGCCGACCGCTTCGCCGGAGAATCCTTGCTCGCGCCAGAAGGCGCGCTCGTACAGGGCGATGCATTTGATGGTTGCACCCATCGGCACGCGTTGCGTCAGCGAGTCGCGCATCGGTGGCAGCCCCGGTTCATACTCGATGCGCCCGGCCAGCATTGGCGCGAGCGCGACGATGGCATACTGGGCGCGCCACGAGTGCGAGTCTGTGTAGACCGTAATCCCGTCGGCATCCTGTTGAATCCGTTTCACCGGTGCGTTCAGAACGACCCGTTCGCTCAGCGGCGCCGCGAGCCCCATCGCAAGCTGATGTGCGCTCTCGACGATGCGGTCCTGCTGCGAGCCGTGCTCGATGCTGGTCATGTGTGCGAAGCCACCACTCCCGTTGACGATGGTCAGCAAGTGCAGCATCGACATCTCGCTGGCTTCGGCACCGAACGGAGTGCGCAGCGCGATCTCAAGTACGGTAGCGGCATCGCGACTCCAGACCAAGCGCTTGCGCCAGGCCTCGATCGTGATCGCATCCCATTTCGCCGCACGCGGCGCGGTCCATGGTTCCGCCAGCGGCACCCGCTTCGCGGCGCGGTCGATGACGCTCATCGCCAACTGAAGCTGCAGCAACTGCAGCGGCGACACCGAGGGGATCGCGCCGGTATAGGTCGAGCGCCGGCCGTTGATGTCGAGGACCTTGGTGCCGCGGCAGTGGGTGGAAAACAGCGTGAGGCCAAACTCGCGGACCAGGCCGTAGCATCGTTCCTGGCCCGGCCCGAGCCATTGCGCGCCGAGATCGAACACCGCGTTGCCGACGCGCCGGCTGTCTGTCTTACCGCCGACGCGATCGCGCGCTTCCAACACGATCGGCGCGGCACCGCCGGCGGCCAACGCCCGCGCCGCCGACAACCCCGCCAGTCCAGCACCGACAACGATGACGTCGGCCGATCCGGATCGAGTCGCGTTCGTGTTGCCCGCTTGCTCTGCCGCCATGAAGGTCCCTAGCCTCAATCCGAAGAAAGAGGGGAAACCGCCGATGGACGCCGATGCACGTAGATGCGGAATCCGACGCGACTCATAGCTTGATCCCAAATGCGCTTCGATGAGTCTCACGAATCTCTCCGGCTTTTGTAGAAAGCTCGGACCCGCGTGTATCGGCGTCCATCGGCGGTTTTCAGTTTATTTTCGCAGTTGCACGCGCCGCGTCAGAAGCGCATCGGCACGCTGGCGAAGCCGTGGACGTTGCTCATGTGGACGCGTTCGAGCCGCGACTCGTCGATCTCGTACTCGGGTATGCGGCGGTGCAGCTCTTCGAGCGAGACCCGGCTCTCCAGGCGCGCGAGCGACGCGCCCAGGCAGTGGTGCAGGCCGTAGCCGAACGCGATCTGTGTTGGGACCTTGCGAGTGATGTCGAACGCATCCGCATCGGCGTACTCGCGTTCGTCGCGCGTGGCCGAGCCGATCAGCAACAACACTCGCGCATCACGTGGCAATGTCTGGCCGTGCACCGTGACGTCGCGCAGGAGTGTGCGCATCGTGTACTGCGCCGGCGTCCAGTAGCGGAGGATCTCTTCCACCGCGTCGGGAATCCGTTCGAAGTCGCGCACCAGGTCGGCGCGCGCGTCGGGATGGCGTGCGAGCAGCACCACCGCGTTGCCGAGCAGCTTGGTCACCGTTTCGTTGCCGGCGCCGCTCAGCAGACCGCAGAACGCCACGATCTCGAAGTCGGTGAGGCG
>JBGOUW010000255.1:0-7193 GCA_041477755.1 Binatia bacterium | reverse complement strand
CTGCAGTGGATCGGCCAGTGGGCGGTCGTCGCCGCGATCGTCACCCAGGTCGCCGGGGTGGTGCGCGCGTTCGTGCCGCGTGTGCTCTACGAGCCGTCGAAAAAGTTCAAGCTCGGCAAACCCGCCGAATATCCCGAGGGCGTGACCTTCGTTCCCGCGCATCGGCTCTTTGTGATGCGCGAACGCAACCAGTTCCACGTCATCTCCGCCACCTGCACGCACTTGGGATGCATGGTGGAATGGAAGGACAAGCAGGGAGAGTTCGACTGTCCGTGTCACGGCAGCAAGTTCACAGCGGACGGCCAGCCGTTTGCCGGGCCCGCCCCGCGGCCGCTGGCCTGGTATCCCTTGAGCGTGTCCGGCGATGGGTTTCTGGTGGTCGACTCGGGCAAGATGGTGCCGCCCACCTATCGCTTCGCGGTCGCGTAAGGACGGTCCGGCGAAGGCCGCAGGGAGTGAGGGCATGCGCGCGCGACTGACACGGCTGTGGCGTTGGGTGAACTGGACGTGGAGCCCGGCGAGCGAGCTCGAAGCCAGCACGGCAATTGTCGAAAACCTCTGGCTGCATTGGTTCCCGGCCAAGGTCGACGAGGAAAGCTTCGGATGGCGCTACAGCCTGTGGTTGGGAGCCATCACGGCATTTCTCTTTCTCATCCTGATCGTCACCGGCGTGCTCCTCATGTTCTTCTATGTGCCATCTACAGAGAACGCATACTGGAGCATCAAAGATATTCACTATGTTGTCGGGTTTGGCTGGTTGCTGCGTAACCAGCATCGCTGGGCCGCTCACTTGATGGTGGTGACGGCCTTCCTCCATATGCTGCGGGTCTTTTTCACCGGCGCCTACCGCGCGCAACGCGCCGCCAACTGGCTGGTCGGCGTGGTGCTCCTACTGTTGACCCTCTTCCTCTCGTTCACCGGCTATCTGCTGCCGTGGGACCAGTTGGCGTTCTGGGCGGTCACGGTCGGCACGAACATCGCCAAGGAGGCACCCATTGTTGGTGAGGCGCTGCGGTTCATCCTGTTGGGTGGCACTGAAATTGGCCAGAGTACGCTAGTCCGCTTCTACGTGTTGCACGTCGTCGTGTTGCCCGCTGCCGTGCTGGTGCTGTTCGCGTATCATATGTGGCGCGTGCGACGGGATGGCGGAATGGCGGTCACCGACCCGGCCGCGGCGAGGCCTGCCACCACTGGCGAGGTCGCCAACGCGCCCGGCAAGACGTATTCCCTCTTCGGCGTCACGCCGGGTACGAGCCTGGAAGTGCGCGCGGCTGGACCGCGAAGCGATGAATCCGCGACGTTCTCGTCTCCGCACTTGTTACGCCGATTGATGCTCGTGTTCCTTGCGGTGTTCACCGTGACCATCATCCTGAGTCTGGTTTCCGGCGCCCCGCTGGAAGAGCCCGCCGATCCCACGCTGACGCCGAACCCGGCGAAGGCGCCGTGGTACTTCTTGTGGCTGCAAGAGTTAGTCGCGATCACGACCCTCCGCCTGGGGGGATTCACTATCAGTGGCGGGCTCATCGGCGGCATCGTGGTGCCCGGGGTTCTGCTGCTGGCGGCGGTGGTGTGGCCGTTTCTCGACCAAAGCCCGTTGCACACGATCGGTAGATGGTTCCCGCGCGAGCGTCGGGTGCAGAACGCGGCGCTTGCTGTCATCGCGCTCGTCATTCTCCTCCTGGTGATGATCGGCCTGCTGGGGCGTGGCCCGTACTGGGGACTGTATTGGCCGTGGCAAGCCTGGCCGGAACTGCCACGGCGACTGTGAGCAAGCCAGCCATGCGCTCGCGATTTCTCGAACATCGGGACTTTTGGCCACTGCTGGCCGCATCGGCGGCGTCACTGCTGGCCGTGCTGATGGTGGTGTTGCGCGAGTACACGCCCGAATGGAAGCATCATACCGAGACGTTTCGCAACCTGTTGAAGGCTCGCGGCGCGTACGATGCTGCGTCGGTCGTCCCTGGCGACGTGCAGCAGATCTGGTTGCCGGCGCTCGACCGCGTCGATCGTTGCATGAGCTGCCACGTGAACTACGACGCGTCGATCTCGACGCTTCCCGACCTGCCCGCGCTCTACCTCCCGCATCCCGACTTGCCCTACATGGCGAAGCATCCGTTCCCGACTTTTGGATGCACGGCGTGCCACGGCGGGCAGGGATACGCGCTCGACGAGGCGGGCGCCCATGGTCTCGTCGAGCATTGGGATGATCCATTACTCACGACCGCCTTGGCCACGCAGTACGGCCTCACCCGGGCGCAGCTGATGGAGACCAAGTGCAACACCTGCCATCGCCGCGACGACTCGACGGCGGGGACGGATCTCGTCAACATGGCCAAGGAGATGTTCGACAAGAAGCATTGTACATCGTGTCACGGCCTGTTGGGTGGTGGCGGCTTGGCCGCTTCGGATCTCAGTTACGACGGCAATCTCAACCCCGAATATCTGGATTTCTCGGCCGTCGATGGACCGAAGACGGCGCTGAACTGGCAGATCCAACATTTCAAGAGCCCGCAGAAACTGGTGCAACGCAGCGGTATGCCCAACTATCGTCTCAATGACGACCAGGCGAAGGCCCTGGCGCTGCTGATGCTGAGCTGGCAACGGATCAGCTTCCCGCCGCAATACATTCCTGCAGCGCGCAAGCGCCCGACCACAGTCCTGCCCGTGGTCCGCGAAGTGCCCTATCCGCCGCCCGCGACGACACCGCTGGGCCAACAAGGCCGCTACGTCTTCATGAATCGCGGGTGCAACACCTGCCACCGTATCGGTGGCGGTAAGCTCATCGGCCCCGACTTGACGGGGGTCACCAAGCGGCGCAACGACAAGTGGCTCGCCGCGTGGCTGAAAGATCCCGCTGCCGTCGTAGCGAAAGATCCCGAGCTGCAAACCTGGTCGCACGAATTCGGCGACATCGTCATGCCCAACCAGAATCTCGACGAGGCCGAAGTCATCGCCGTCATCGGCTACATGAAGGAGTTTCCCGAGGCGGACGCAACGAACCATCCATGAAATCACGAGCGGATGCATCGCGGGTCGCCGGTCACCATGGCCGACGTCGAAGATTCGCACGTGATCACCCAATCAGCGGACATGCGCTGTTGTACCAACTGCGCGTTGCGCATTGTCAGAGATCGCACCGCCGCGCATCGCCATCGGTGGCACGCCTCAGGACGAGAGCAGTCGTAGGTCCAGCGCTCGCTCGACGAACCACACCGCGGCGAGCACCGCGATCAGTGACGACGCGACGACCAAGGTGAAGCGTTGGTAGAACCACGAACGCCGCACGATGTATGCGAGCGGAAGAAACGAACCGACGATGGCCAATTGACCCGTTTCGACTCCGGTGTTGAATCCTACCAGCGCCAGCAACAGCGGTCCCGTCGGCAGTCCGGGGTCTGCCAACACGCTGGCGAATCCGAAGCCGTGCAGTAGGCCGAAGCCGAAACCGACCAGCCAGCGGCTCTCGTGAAACACTGGATAGGTATTGTTCAGTGCCGCACAGACCACCGAAGCGGCGATGCCCGACTCTACCAGCCGCGCCGGCAGGTGAACCGTTCCCAACGCCGCCAGGCTGAGGGTAATGGAATGCGCCAGCGTAAACGCGGTCACGATCTTCAGCGTCTCGATCAAAGCCGGACGGAACTGCGGCACGACGTACCAGTGGCCGGCGTCGCGCCGCAGCACCGCGGGCATCAGCAACGTGAGCAGAAACAGAATGTGATCGTAACCGGTCCAGATGTGCCACACCCCGTCGCGCCAGAAATCCAGGACGGATTGCCATGGACTCAGTGTCGCGAGATCGAGCCGCTGCGTTGGGCGATCCGGACTGAACACTGCTGTACGCGTACCGCCTGAGTTGGTGAAGCTCAGCAATCCCCGATGCTGTGGGTCGAGGTCGAAGAACAGACTGTAACGAACGTCGAGCGCGTCGGTTGGTCGCGGACAGTCCACGGTGAAGCGCAGCACTGCGTAGCTGCCGTCGGAGTGGTGATCGACGAGTTGCTCAGTCACCTGGCTGCTGCAACCGACCCTGCCGGCCTCGATGTGAAGCCGCGCCAACGCATAGGCAGCGATGGCGCTCTGCTGCGTTCGCACCTCGCCCCAGGTGATGACGCCGTCGCCATTGCTGTTCAGACCAATCGCATAGTCGAGATCGCGCAACGCGATGTCCCACTGTCCGTGGATTTGCGGCTGGCTGGTATCCAAGCGCAGATAACTGTCGCTCGGCTTGTGCGCATGGGCGGCCACCGCCCACATCAGCAGGACAAAGACGATCAGAGTCTTCATTGTCGCTTTGCTCGTAGTCGTTCGCCAAGCGCGGCGAGCTGCACGTCCTCGAGTTTGGTTTGCGCGAGGAAATCCAGCACCGGTTGCGCTGCCTGCGGCTCGTCGTTGGCGATCGCGGACTCCAAAAGCAAGCGGGCATCCGACGGTTCGCGCTGAACTGCCCAATTTTCGCGCGCGAGTCGGAGCGCTGGCTCGGGCTGCTTCAACAGACGGAGAGCGAAGCGGGCCTCCTCACGCCGGTGCACCGTATCCCCGCGCAGGTGAGCGGCCGCAAATCGATCGCGCAGCGTCTCGACATGTGCGTCGAGGCCAGGAGCAGCGGTCATTGCCTCGGCGAGCGCTAGACGCAGCAGCAGCGCATCGGCGCGGGTCGCGTCTGCCAGCAGGTCGATGACCGCCTTCGCTCGACCTTGATCGAGGAGAAAATCCGCGTACGCCGCCAACAAGTAATCGTCCGGCACGCCGAGCGCGATGGCTTGCTTGAAATGCGCGTCGGCGGCGTTGGCGTCGCCGACGCGCGCGGCAATCTCGGCCAAAAGCGTCAGCGCCCACAGGCGCACACCGGAATTTGCTTCGTACGTTTCGGTGAGGGCGCGCCGGAGCATCGCATAGCTCTCGTGCGCTTCGCCGTTGAGACTCTCCACGCCGCGGGTGCAGATGACTGCCACCAACGGCGTCGCCCACTGCAGTCCCTGCTCGCAGCTCCGTCTCGCCTCGGCGTACTCACCGCGCACCTGGAGTATCACTGCTCGGGTCAGCCATGCTTGTGCGTTGTCGGGATCCGCTTGCACCGCGCGCGCGAGATCGTTCAGGGCGCCCTCGAAGTCATGGTTGTGCTGGCGGATCGTCGCCCGCAGAACCAGCACCGCAACTGGCGGCTCGGGCGACTCCCACCAGGGCGCGAGAGCGGCTTGGGCATAGCCGTAGTAGCGCGGGTCGGAGCGGGCGCGCCCCTGCTCGACGTAGAGCCAGGCGGCCCGCGCGGCGAGGCCGACGTTGCCGGGTTGCTGAGCCAGCTCGGCGCGGATCGCCCGCAACTTCCGCGCGCTGGGATCCAGCGGCGAGACGGGGAGTCGTTCCAACACCGTCTCATCGTCGGTCGGGAGGTACGGAAGCGCCGACGCGATGCACGGACTCCACAGCGCGACGATTCCGCTGAGTAGGTACGCGAACCTACGTCGTTTGCCGACAGCCTGCATCATCCAATCTGCTGACAAGACCGAAGCTCACGTTTCCTAGCCCTCTATACGATGCAGGCGGGAAATCGGTTTTTGAAAATCCGATTTGTTTTCCATTTTGTCTGCCACTCAAGAAATCCGTTTCGATCCGTGCGTGCGTAGTGACGTCTGAATGCGCCGCCCGTGCGCGACGAAGCCACAGCAATCCGATCCGTGCGGCGCCGCGTATGAGCTGCGTTGGTCGCACATCGCAAAGAGCGCAGGCGCCCCCGCGCGCAGGCAAGGAGAGAACAGTTATGATTTGGAACGCCTCATACGGAGAACGCCGGTTCGGCTCCATCGGCAAACGGCTGGCACTTCTGATTCTTCCCGCCGCGTTGCTCGTCGGCTGCGGCGACAGTGATAGCGGGACGTTCGTACCGACTCCGACCGCTCCGCCGGCAACCCGGACTGCGACGGCGACTCCGACGCATACGCTGACGCCGACGCGGCCGCCAACCGCTACACCGACAACGGGCAACACGAGCGCGAGCGCGGCCTGTGCGAAGCTGGTCAGCTGCACTCAGTGTTTCCTCAATCAGCGCGGCACGTGCATCAGCACGGAAGACTGCGCCGGCCGGCTCACGACCGACGTGGCGCGCTGCATCAATGCAGTCACCGGCTGTGATCAGCAGACGCTGGGCACATGCCTGCCCTTCGGTTGCCAGGGCACCGGCACCGGTCTGTGCGACATGACGGGCGAATGAAGACGATTTGGAATGCGTTCTTAAGGAGCGATCTAAATGGACACCTCTAGTCAGGAAAGGAGCACCAACATGAAGAAGCGAATCAGCGGGATCAGCCTCGCGGCAGGACTGCTCGCCGCCGTAGCCGTGATGGCCCCGCCGCCGCAGGCTGTGGCATCCAGCCACCGCGAGGCTTTGGCCACTGTGAACGACCCGTGCATCGACAACACCGACGTCTACGCGTGGGTCACCCCGGGCGACCATGGCAAGCTGTACCTGATCTCCGGCTATGCCGGGTTGCACGAGCCCGGTCAGGGCAATCAGCAAGCGCGGCTGTGTGAGGACGTGCTCTACGAGTTCCACATCGCGCGCGGCACGGCGGATCTGGATGACGATCTCACCTACCAGATCCAGTTCTTCTCGACGACGCCGCGCCAGTTCGAGAAGGGCAAGACCTGCACCAAGGAAGACGGAAGTCCGGACCTCATCAACTGCGGCAATGAGCTGCTGATCCAGCAGAGCGGGGTGCGCCAGTACTACAAGGTGACCAAGGTGGAGTACCCCAGCGGGCCGAATGGCGCGCCGCTGTCCACGCTGATCACCGATGAAAACAATCCGCCCGAAGTCGCACCACCCAACGTCGGCCCGCGCACGGACCGTCTGGTGTACCTCCAGCGCTATCCCGGCCGCCTCCAGGACGATGGCCTCGGCTTCAAGCCGTACACCAACAACGCCGCGGAGATCGCGGATACCCAGCGGTCCAACGAAGAAGGTCTGTACTGCAAGAACAACGACGCGTTTGCGCGCAGTTTCATCGCGCCGCTGGGCAACGGCGGCTCGGAAGGACGATCGTGGGCGGGCACGCGCGACGACGCATACTACCTGGACGAGAAAGGTATTTTCGACGTGTTGAACCTCGGCAAAGGTGCGCTGCCAATCGGTGGCGCACTCCCCGATGGGTACAGCAGCATCGGTGCGCGCAGAACTCGCGGTGAAGATGTGT
>JBGOUW010000237.1:0-7483 GCA_041477755.1 Binatia bacterium | reverse complement strand
GGCTCGGGTGAGCGCACCCTGACGCTGTTCTCCGCCACAGCGAGTGGCTTCGCGCCGGCGCGTGTGGTGGCGTCCGACGTCTTGGCGAATCGATTGATCCCGGCCGATCTCAACGGCGACGGCCGCCTCGATCTCGTGGCCTTGGATGCTGCGGCCGGCAGCGTGCGGCTATTCCCCGGAACGGGACACGGGACGTTCGGTGTGCCGGCAGTGGTGATCCTCGGCGCCCCCGCCAGTGGCATTGCGGTGGGCGATGTCGATCACGATCGCCTGCCCGATCTGGTGATCGCGCTGCCTTCCGCGCACGTCGTCTTGCTGGCTCGGAATCGGACCGCGGTGACCATCCGCCCGGGTGATCTCGATCGCAACGGACGGATCGAACCCGCCGATCTCGCGCAGTTGATCGCTGAGCTGTTCGATGGCGACGGCGACGCGGCGATCAGCAGCGCCGGCGGCGCGGTCGTGTCGGGCGCCGAAGCCGACGTTAACGCCGACGGCCGCATCAGCGCCGCCGACTTGCTGCTGCGTCAAGGGACGTGAGGGCGGCTTTGAAGCGCAAGAAGTCCGGCGCGCTGGGCGGTGGGAAGATCTGGAGCATCGTATGAAGAAGATGCGGAGCACTGATTGTATGAAGTGGGTTCGATGAAGCGCGGTAAGGCATCTCGTGCCACTAGAAGTGCCTCAAAAGGAAGAGACAGCAGAACAACGCCCGACCGGCGAACCAACACAGAAAACAACCCACAAGAAAAGCCATCTCTCTCAGGCCGGCTGAAACAAGTTGCGGTATTGTTTGGCTGGACGATCGGATTGGTAGCTTCATGTATTGCCATCCGCGGGGCTTTCTGGGTTGAACCGGACCTGTCCGCAATGGAGTTTGGCCAAGATTCCGTAAAATCCGTCTTCGCGATCGAAAATCGACTTTTGGTTACCATGCACGACACAACGCTGACGTGTAGAATCGGCAATATGCTCGTAGGCGGGAATCCCTCCATTGAAGATCTTGGCAAGCCGATAGTTCCTGGTGCCGAAGATTTGAGGCTGTGCGGTGATCAACGGGCTAGAAGTGAAGGAAGTCGCGTCGGATCTGGAGAATTGGCCCCAGGGGCACGCATGGCTGCCAAATGCGAGGGTAACATCACTCTTGGTGGCGCGCTCCGCCTTAGACTGGCGGCTACAGTACGATACGGAATCGGTCCGACCTTCTTGGGGCTGTCCAGGTGGACGTGTCGCGAGTTTGAGGCCACCCCAAACAGCGGCAAGCTCCACCTGTTGCCGCGCTAGAATCGCACTCACGCCGCTCCGAAGATTCTTTTTTCCGATGGCGCACGCCTGTAGCGGTCTGGTTGAAGCATCGTGGTGTCAACGTGATCCAGGGGGCACGCCGTACCGGCGGCAAGCCCATTACGCGTCGCGTTCGCCGAGCGGCACCATGACGTTGTAGATACGATGGCCGCGCTGGACGCTGAGCAGCACGCTCTGGGACAGGCGCACTTCGATCATCTTCTTACGAAACGCGGCGAGGTCTTTGAGCGCGACGCCGGCGAGGCCGACGATGTAATCGCCTTGCGCCATCCCAATGCGGGCGGCGCTGCTGCCTTGCCGGATGCGGCGCACGGCCATGCCGTCATGCGCTTCGTGTACTTGCACGCCGAGCAGTTGCCAGGCGAGATCGTCGGCGCGGTCGAGCGGATACTGACTCGCCTGCACCGTGACCGTGCGCTCGGCACCGTCGCGGGTGAGGCTGAAGCGGAGCTGACTGTCTGCCGTGTGATCGCGCACGCGTTGCTCGTACTCGTCGCTGGAGCGGACCTCGCGGCCATCGATCGCCGCGATGAGATCGCCCCGCTCGAGTCCGCCGCGGCTGGCCGGGCTGTCGGCTTCGACGCCGCGCACGAGCACGCCGCGCCGGACGCCGAAGTGATGCGCCAGCTCGGGCGTCAGGTTTTGCACGAGGGCTCCCACCCACGGCACTTGCACTTCGCCGAAGCTGATCAGGTCGTTGACGATACGGCGGGCGCGATCGACCGGGATGGCGAAGCCGATGCCTTGCGCCTTCTGATAGATCGCCGTGTTGATGCCGATCAATTCGCCGTTGAGGTTGAGCAACGGGCCGCCCGAATTGCCCGGATTGATCGACGCGTCGGTCTGCAGAAAGTCGTAGTACGTTTGCCCCTCGGCTTGCAGCGTGCGGTCGATGGCGCTCAGAACGCCGGTGGTGACCGAGTGCGAAAGGCCGAACGGGTTGCCGATGGCGATCACGGTTTCGCCGACCATCAGATCGTCCGAGTGTCCCATCGCGACGTGCGGCAGATCGTCCGCGCTCTTCACCTTGAGGATGGCGAGGTCCGAGTCCGAATCGGCGCCGACCAGCGTCGCCTCGAACTCGCGATCGCCGACGAGGGTGACGTGGATGCGGCTGCCTTGCAGGATCACGTGTTGATTGGTCAGGATGTAGCCATCGGGTCGGATGATGACGCCGGAACCAAGACTGGTCTTGGTGATGCGCCCGCGGCGCGACTCGCCGAAGTCGCGGAAGAATTCTTCGAAGAACGGATCGCGAAAGTTCCCGAACGGGCTGGTGCGCTGCTCGACGACCTGTTCGGTGGAGATGTTCACCACCGCCGGGCTGACCTTCTCGACCGCCTCGACCACGGGCGTGCGGCGCGAGGCTTCGGTGGCGAGGGCGGCGGTTGAAGCGTTGGCGAGAACGACCAGGGCGACGCATGTCCGAGCGACCTTCATGCCTGACGGGTGCCGAAGCGACTCGCGCAAGTCAAGGCGCAGTCAGTCGGGAGCGTCCACGTCGCGCTCGATCGCGTTCAGTGCGGCGATTCGTTCGTCGTCAGCCCCCACCAACTCGATCAACTTCTGGCGCACAAACTGTCGATCCAATGTGGGGCCTTGATTCCGCAGCAGCGACTCGACATCGGCAAGATCCTTGCGCCGGAAGAACATGAGCTTGAGGACCGCAAGGTCTTCGGGTGCCAGAATGCAGGCGGGTCGCCCCAGCAGCGTCACCGTTCGCTTCCGCTTCTCGAGCTCTGCATAGTAGGGAATCGCTGGCACGAAGACATCGACACGGAGGTCGCCGACTCGGCCGCGAAACTGCCCGTCTGTGTTCGCGTGCGCCTGGACCGTTGCGGGTTCGTCTTGCGGGACGAAGCCGGCACCGGACAGGGCTTCCAGGGCCAGCGACAATTGTTTACTCGGTACGATGAAGGCGTTGATGTCCACGTCGACGGTCGCGCGCGGCGTCGCATAGAACCCAAGAGCGATGGCACCGCCGATCGCATACGGAACGCCACGCCCCTCCATTGCGTCGGCCAGCGATCGGGCCACTTCGGCGGCGGTTGGCGAGTCAGCCATTGCGTGGCGGGCGAGCAAGGCGACGTAGCAGTGCGCGGGTTGATGGCGGAACCGGGTCAATCCGCGCCAGGCGGTCTGCGCGGTCCGGTCGTCCTTCGAGCAGTTGCATGGCCGAGCGACAGGCGAACTGGATCGCTCGATCACGCTCTTCGATCGAGCGTGCGCGCCAAGACGGCGGTGGCTTCAGACGCGGCCAATTGCGACCCGTGGCCATGTTCATCATCTACACCGGTGTCGAAATGGCAACAAGCCGCCGGGTCGGGATCAGCGAGCGTCGTCTTCACTCCAGCGCCTGAGTGTGAGCTTGAGTAGTTGCGACTGTGGCCAGAGGCGCTATAGAGGAGCGACAACTGGGGCGAAGGCGCAGAGGGAGACGCGACCACGATGCGAGGATGGACCGTTCGCGATAGCAGTGAGCTCTACAACGTCGGCAATTGGGGCGCGGGGTTCTTTGAGGTCAACGATCGCGGCCACGTGGAGGTGCTGCCGCGCGGCAACGGCGGGCCGGGCGTTGATCTACTCGACCTCGTGCAAGACCTCGAACAGCGCGGCTTGCGTCCACCGCTGTTGGTGCGCTTCTCCGACATCCTCGCGGCGCGCGTGCAGGGGTTGTGCGGCGCCTTCGAGAAGGCGATCGGCGAGTACGGCTACAACGGCAAGTTCCGCGGCGTGTATCCGATCAAGGTCAATCAGCAGCGCCACGTGGTCGAAGAGATCGTCCAGTATGGCGCGGCGCAGGGCGTTGGGCTCGAAGCCGGCAGCAAGCCGGAGTTGCTTATCGCGCTCGCGGTCCTCGACACGCCCGGCGCGCTCATCATCTGTAACGGCTACAAGGACCGCGCATATATCGAGACCGCGCTACTGGCGCAGAGACTGGGGCGCACCCCGATCATCGTCGTCGACCGTTTCCGCGAAGTGGACCTCATCATCAAGATCTCGAAAGAGCTGGGCATCCGACCGCACATCGGGGTGCGGGCGAAGCTGACCACCAAAGGCGCCGGCAAGTGGATCGAGTCGACCGGCGACCGCTCGAAGTTCGGTCTCACCGCCGTCGAGATGGTCGAGGCGGTCGAAGCGCTGCGGGCGGCCGAGATGCTCGATTGCCTCGAACTGTTGCACTTCCACATCGGGTCGCAGATCACCGCGATCCGCGCGCACAAGGACGCGCTGCGCGAGGCCAGCCGCGTGTTTGCTGGCCTGTTCCAGATGGGTGCGACGCCACGCTACGTCGATGTCGGCGGCGGCCTCGGGGTGGACTACGACGGCTCGCAGACCAACTTCCATTCGTCGATGAACTACTCGGTGCAGGAGTACGCCAACGACGTGGTGGCTTCGATCCAGGAGGCCTGCGAAAAGGAACACATCGCGCACCCCGACATCGTCACCGAAGCCGGCCGCGCGATGACCGCGCACCACTCGGTGCTGATCTTCGACGTGCTCGGCGTTCACGAAATGCTGTCGGGTAAGCAGCCGGAGCCGGTTGGCGACGGCGACCACAAGGTGATCAAGGATCTCGCCGAGATCTGGGCGACGGTGTCACAGAAGAACGTGCAAGAGGCGTATCACGACAGCCTGCAACTCAAGGAGGAAGCCGGAGAGTTGTTCTCGCTCGGCTACCTCGACCTGCGCGGGCGGGCGCGCGTGGAGCGGCTGTTCTGGGATTGCTGCGAGAAGATTCTCCGCATCGTGCGCGAGCTGCCGTACGTGCCCGACGACCTCGAACCGTTGGAGAAGGGGCTCGCCGACACTTATTACGGCAACTTCTCCGTCTTCCAGTCGGCGCCCGACCATTGGGCGGTGAAGCAACTCTTTCCGGTGATGCCGATCCATCGGCTCGAAGAGAAGCCGACGCGGCGGGGGATCTTCGCCGATCTCACGTGCGACAGCGACGGCAAGATCGACAGGTTCATCGATCAGCGCGACGTGAAAGACGTGTTGGAGCTACATCCCTGGAACGGCCAGCCCTACTTCATCGGGGTGTTCCTGGTCGGTGCGTATCAGGAGATTCTCGGTGATTTGCACAACCTGTTCGGCGATACCGACGCCGTGCACGTGCGCCTCGGTCCCGACGGCCGCTACGAAGTCGAGCACGTCGTCGAAGGCGACGTGGTCACTGAAGTGCTGCAGTACGTGCAGTACGACAAGGGGACGCTGATCGAGAAGGTGCGGCGTACGATCGAGGTGGCGATGCGCGCGGGGCAGATCAGCTTGGAAGACTCCGCCCGCTTGCGCCGCCACTACGAGCAGGGCTTGCAGGAATACACCTACCTCAGTCGCGACGAGTAGCGTCGGAGCGATCGACCCGGTGAGGACCCGCGCGACTTGTGAGCCACGCCTGCGCGCGGCCGCGCGGCGGTGGGGGCTGGTCCCGGCGAGCGCTGACAATCGCGGGCGCCGCTCGCGCAGCGCTGATGCCTTGGCTTCAGAGTAGCTTGGCGAGATAGGAGTCGGTGTTCACCCGAATGCGGTCGTGCTTGGTGTTGGGATCTTCTTCGACGATCCGCTCGTCCGGGGTGACCTTGAAGAGCGGCTGGCCTTTGCGCACGACGACGCCACTCTCGGCGATCAGCATCTCATCGATGGTGCCGGAGAACTGCGCGTAGACCTTGTTGAACATCTTCATCACTTCGATGATGTAGAGCGGATCGCCGCGATCGAAGTGCGTGCCTTTGGTGACGAACGAGGGAAAACCGGGCGCCTCCTGCGAGTAGTAGGTGCCGCCCATGGCGGCAACGATCTCGTCGGCCTTCGTGCTCGGCGGCGGCACGAGCACTTTGCGCATCGCATCCTGGTGACTCGAATCGAGCAAGCGCGTGGGAATGGTCACGCTCAGGTCATCGTTGAGCGTGAGCGCATAGAAGTCGACCTTGGCCGCGATCATTGGCAGGACGGCGAGGATTTCGAGGCCGAGTTGGTGTCCGATGTGCGCCGCTCGCACCTTCGGCCACGTCGCTGCGTCGAAGCAGAATGACGGCGCCTCGGCTCGCAGCGCGTCGTTCAGTTCCGCCCACGACATGCCCTTCGGCATGCCGGCGGCGAGCTGAGCGTAGAAGGAGAGGGCGGTGGTCAAGAGCTGATGATCGTGGTCCCAGATACGGTGGGCCGCGGGCTCGCCCGGCTGATCATCGAGATGGAGGAGGTGATAGGTCGCGGCGAGGATCTCGACCGGATTGCGCTTCCACACCACGCGCCCGCCGGCGATGTCGAAGTCGAGCCGATGTTCGCTGAGCCACGCGGAAAGGAAGTGGGGCTCCTCGATCAACAGCGCGAGCGGTCGTTCGAGCAGCGTCTCCTTCAGCGCGATGACCTGGCCGGTCGCGGCGACGGTGCGGTCGTTGCCGCCGGCGGCGGCGGTGGTGGTGTGACGCGCGATTTGTTGAAAAGCGTAGTCGAAGTCGATCGCTTGTGCTTCACCGGCGAGCTCGCCGACGAGCGTGAGATAGGGCACGACGAATTTCGTGGTCGGCTTGGCCCATACGTCGCGGCTGAGAAACCAGGTGGCGATGCCGAACAGAAACTCGCGATTGGTGGCGAGATCGATACCGCGCAAGGTCGTGCGGCGCAGGATCTCGGTGACGCGCGCGAAACTTTCCAGGCGGCTCTCGCCGGTGGCAAGGAGGAGGGCGACGTTGGAGTCATACGCGCCGGCCAAGCGGTAGCGCATGAAGAGGTCCGTATCGGGGTTCTTGATCGAGATCCCTTGATCGTCGCGGATCTCGCCCTCGATGGGGTCGGACCACGAGATGATCACGCCGCCGGCGGCGGGGTTGAGCGCGCGATCGGTGGCGTTGAGGCGGATCTCGATGGCGGCGACATCGCGCTGGACGCGTGTCGGCTTGGGCAGGCGCGACTTGTGCTTCGCGACCAGCGCCATGACCTCCACCAGCGAGTGAACGTCGAAGAAGTCGGTCGCGTCGCCAGGATTGCTGAAGCGCAGCGCGTAGCACAGCTCGGAGACGCGGTGCTCGACCTGGATGCGGGTGTTGACCTCCATGAAATAGTGCTGCGCGCCCTCGACGATGCACTCGAAGGTCGAAACGGAATCGAGCTGGACCGCGGCGCCGAAACGTTCGGCTTCCGCTTCCATGCGTTGGAGCACCGCGAGATCGGACTCCAG
>JBGOUW010000335.1:0-5696 GCA_041477755.1 Binatia bacterium | reverse complement strand
TCCGACGACTTCGCCGGCCGGCGCACGCGTCGCACCGGCGGATTGATCGCGCGGTCCGCAACTTGCCGCGAGTTGATCATGCATCCACTCGTGCTGGACACGGTCGGCACGCTGCTGCAGCACGCGACCACGTTTCAACTTCACTTGACACAGGTGATCGCCATCGGCCCCAATGAGCCGGGCCAGCAGATCCATCGCGATCAGTGGGCGTTCGACTTCTTTCCGTTCCCGTCCGGGTACGAAGTGCAATGCAACACGATCTGGGCGATGACGGACTTCACCGCCGCCAACGGCGCGACGCGGCTGGTTCCCGGCAGTCACCGCCTGGCCGACCGCCTCACGTTTACGCACGAGCAGTGCGCGGCGGCGGAGATGCCAGCAGGGTCGGTGCTGTTCTACACGGGAGCGCTCTACCACGGCGGTGGCGCCAACACTTCCACCAGCACGCGCTACGGGCTCAACATCACGTATGCGGTCAGTTGGCTGCGCCAAGAAGAGAACCAGTACCTATCGGTGCCCGCCGAGATCGCGCGCACGCTGCCGGAACCGCTCTTGCGCCTGATGGGATACGCCCGCGGCGCTTACACGCTCGGCTACGTCGACGACCTCCGCGATCCGCTCGATGTGCTCCTCGGCCGCGAACGCGAAACCCAACTTGGTGATCTCGCTACGGCGGCGGCGCGCGTACGCGAGCTCGGAACCTGATCGCGGCTCAGCTGAACTGCATCTCGCGCACGTCGCTGGCGACGCGTAGCGGTGCGGCGGTGGCGGCTTTCACGTCGTCGATGGTCAGACCGGGCGCGAACTCACGCAAGAGGAAACCGTCGGCGTCGACGTCGATCCACGCCAGATCGGTGATCACCGACTTGACGCAGCCGAGTCCGGTGGCTGGATAGCTCAACTTCTCGACGAGCTTCGAACGGCCGTTGCGCTCGCAGTGGTAGCAGATCGCGATGATCCGCCCGCCGCCGGCCGCGAGGTCCATGGCGCCGCCGATGCCGCCGCTACCTCGCGGCGTGCTCCAGTTCGCCAGGTCGCCATTTTGGGCGACCTCGAACGCCCCCAGGATGATCGTCGACACGCGCCCGCTGCGCGCCATGGCAAACGAGGTCGTCGAGTCAAAGTATGCGGTGCCGGCGAGCGGCGTCACCAGTTGTCCGCTCGCGTTGTAGAGGTCGATATCCTCTTCCCCCTCGGCCGGGAAGCCGCCATAGGCGAGAATCCCGTTCTCGGAGTGCAGCGTGACGTTGCGCCCGGCGATGTAGTTCGACACCAACGTCGGCAAACCGATGCCGAGATTGACGTACTCGCCTTCGCGCAGCAGCGCGGCGGCCTTCATCGCCATCAAATCGGCGGGCAATCCGGCGGGACCACCTTCGCGCAGGGCACGTCCGTCCATGTCGTTGACACGACCGACGGCCAGCAGAATCTGGCGCAGCACGCCGATATCGAGATGAGTGGTCGTCTTGACGATGCGATCGACGAAGATCCCCGGCGTGACCACCGCCTCCGGATCGATGGCGCCGAGTGGCACGATCTCCTTCACCTCGGCGATCGTCGTCCTTCCCCCCGTCGCGAACGCCGGGCCGAAGTTGCGCATGCCGCGCCGGTAGGTGAGGTTGCCGGCCGCGTCGGCCTGGTAGGCTTGCAGCAACGCGAAGTCAGCCGTGAGCGCGCGCTCGAACACGTAGCGCTTGCCGTTGAAGACACGCTCTTCCTTGCCGTCGGCCATCTTGGTCCCGACGCCGGTTGGCGTGAAGAACCCCGCCAGCCCGGCGCCGCCGGCGCGCACGCGCTCGGCGAGCGTGCCTTGCGGCACCATTTCGAGTTCGATTTCGCCGGCCTTGACCATTTCGCTGATCGCGGTCGGCATCGACGGCGATCCGACGTAGCTGCAAATTAGCTTCCGGATCTGTTTCTTGTCGGCGAGGATGTTGAGCGAAGTCGGACCGCCCGCCGGGGTGTTGCAGATGACGGTGAGATCCTTCACGCCACGCTCGGCGAGCGCAAGCAGGCAATCGGTCGGCCACGCCTGCGGCGGTCCAAAGCTGTGGACCAGGATCGACGCGCCGTCGCCGATGTCGGCGACGGCATCGTGCGCGGAGTCGCAGATTTGTTTCTTGGCCATGGCCGCTCCGCATTCCATGTTGATCGCCGCTTGGCAAGCCTCGACGCGCGGCGTGGGCTTCCGTATACTCCGCGCCGTGGAGTGGAGGAGTGGTGGACCGCACGGCAAGGCTCAATTTCCGCATCGCTGGGCGCCCACACCCCAACGCCCATTCTGGGTTCCACCAGATCTTCCATTCCCTGTAGGGGCGACGCATGCGTCGCCCGCGAATCAACGGGCGCCGCGGAGAAGACGGAGGGCGAAGCAAGCATCGCCCCTACGCTTCGGAGAGAATCGACAGTCATCATGAGTCTGCGCTTCACGCTGCACCACGAAAGCTTCCACGCCCCAGTGGGGACAGGCCTCTGTGCCTGTCCGGCGGGCACGGAGGCCCGCCACCACCACTCTCTCAGCAGTCCCTTGCTGGGAGTGACACGGAGCAAAGAATGAATAGGATTCGGACGTGAAGAAAGCCGCAACAGCTGAAGCCATTCGTTCCGTCGATCTGAGCAGCGCCGCTGAGGAGCGCTACCTCGCGTATGCGCTGAGCGTGATCACCTCGCGCGCGCTGCCGGACGTGTGCGACGGACTCAAGCCGGTGCAGCGCCGGATTTTATACGCGATGTATCAGAACCTGCGGCTCACCGCCGGTACGCGGCCGCGCAAGTCGGCGGCTGTCGTCGGCGAAGTGCTCGGGAAATATCATCCGCACGGCGACCTGGCGACGTACGAAGCGATGGTGCGCCTCGCGCAACCGTTCGCGCTGCGCTACCCGCTGGTTCATGGCGAAGGCAATTTCGGCTCACTCGACGGCGATAACCCTGCCGCGATGCGCTACACCGAGGCCCGCCTCACCGCGATCGCCGAAGAGTTGCTGCGCGACATTCGGCACGAGACGGTCGACTTCCGCGAGAACTACGACGCCACGCTGCGCGAACCCACGGTTTTACCGGCCGCGATACCGAACCTGCTGATCAATGGGAGCACCGGTATCGCGGTGGGGATGGCGACCAACATTCCCCCGCACAACCTCACTGAAGTGGTCGACGCGCTCATCGCACTGATTCATGACGCCGACCTCGACAGCAAGGGGCTGTGCAAGTTCATCAAAGGGCCGGACTTCCCGACCGGTGGCGAGATCCTCAACTCGCGCAAGGAGCTGCGGGCGATTTACGAAAGCGGGCAGGGCTCGGTGCGCCTGCGCGGCGAGTACACGATCGACGCCGACAAACGCCACCGCCGCGTGCTGGTGACGTCGATCCCGTACACGGCGAACAAGGCGCGCATCGTCGAGGAGATCGCCGAACACATCATCGCGCGCCGCCTGCCGCTGGCCACCGACGTGCGCGATGAGTCGACCGACGAGGTGCGGATCGTCATCGAGTTGAAGCCCGACGCCTCGGTCGAAGCCGTGATGGCGTACATCTACAAGCACACCAGCCTGCAGATCAATTTCAACGTCAACCTCACGGCGCTGGTGCCGACCGCGACGCCGGGCGTCGGGCAGCCCGCACGGCTCAATCTCTACCAGCTGTGTCGCCACTTCCTCGACTTCCGTCTGGATGTGGTGACGCGTCGTCTCGAACACGAGCTGCGTGAGTTGCAGGCGCGGCTGCACATCCTCGCCGGCTTCTTGAAATTGTTCGCTAACCTCGACCGTGCCATCAAGATCATCCGCCAATCCGCCTCGCGTCAGGACGCGTCGAAGCAGTTGCAGCAGGAGTTCAAGCTCGACGAGATCCAGGCCGATGCGGTGCTCGAGACGCGCCTGTATCAGCTGGCGCGCCTGGAGATCGACAAGATTCGCGACGAACAGCGCGAGAAAAAGAAGCGGGCGGACGAGATCGAGAACTTGCTCAAGAGCAAGAAGGCGCGCTGGCACCTGGTGGAGAGCGAGCTCAAGGCGGTTGGCGAACAGTACGGCGACAAACGTCGCACTGCGCTGAGTACGGCCGAGGAGCTGGTCTACGACGCGGAAGCGTACGTCGTCCACGAAGACGCCACGGTGGTGGTGACGCGCGACGGTTGGATCAAACGCCTCGGCGAGGTGAAAGATCCGTCGTCGACGCGTGTGCGCGAAGGCGACGTGGCGAAATGGATCGTGCGCGGCAACACCCGCGACAGTCTCGCGTTGTTTTCAAACTTCGGTGTCGCGTTCGTCATGAAGGTCGCCAACGTGCCCGCGACCACCGGCTACGGCGAGCCGGTGCAATCGCTGCTCAACTTCAAGGATGGCGAGCGCGTGGTCAGCGCCGCGTTGATTCCAGGCACCAACGGCGACGCGAAGCCGGGCGCGGCGCCGCGCTGGTTGGTGGCGACGGCGGGGGGGATGGGATTCTTCTGCCGCCCCGATCTCAGCGAGACGACCAAGAGCGGTCGGCGCCTTGCGCGAGTAAAGGAAGGCGACGAAGTGTTGGTCGTCGCTCCAACCATTGGCAAGACGATCACCGCCGCCACCGCCGACGGCAAGGTACTAGTGTTCCCCGCTGAGGAACTCGCCGAACTCTCCGGCCCCGGCCGCGGGGTCATCTTGATGCGCCTCGACAAGGGCGACCGCGTCATTGGCGCGGTCTGTCATCGTTCCGACGACAAGGTGATTGCGATCGATGAGGACGGCAGCGAGCGCGCCTTCCATCTCCCCGAGCCCGCGCACCGCGCGCAGAAGGGGCGCAAAGCAATCAAGCGGATGAAGCCGATCGAGCTGCGCGTAGAAGCGCGCACGATCGAGCCCACGCCGCCCGAAGGCTCCGCCGCCCCGGTGCAGCCGGACCTGTTCAAACGCTAGCCGTTGTCCCGAGTCAGCCGACCCCAGGCCCCGGTGCAGAGGCCCGTGGAGATGCTGTGCTGCTACTACGGGGTGATTTCAACCAGGACCATGGTGAGTTCAAGCTTTTGGCTCAGTAGGGTCGTAGCATCTTGGCGTGCCGGGTCGTCGTCAGTGCATGGCTGCCCGTCGAATCCGTCCTCCGGTTTGCCCGGTTCGCACGTCGTGCCGAGGAACCACTTCTGAAGCGCCATCGTTGCGGAGAGCTTGCCCAGCGTTTGATCGCACCCGGTGATGCCGATGCCAACGTTACCAATGCCGTAGTCGCCAGCCGCCACAACGCCTCGTACACAAGCACAGGTGCCGTCGGGTAGCACGATTGGGTTTGGTTCGAAGTGGCGGATGGCCGCCGGCAGACAAGGGGGCGTGGGTGGGTTTCCGAACCGTCCGACAGCGAACGCGATTGTTCCTGCAAGCGACACGGTTGCGTGAGTTCCGCCCTGAGCAATGAGGTCATAGTCAGTCGACATGAATTCGGTCGAGATAGGGAACTCACGGCTACAAGTGGCGGAGCACCCCTCGCCTCCAGTCGGCTCACAACGACCGGTTTCGCAATCGCCAAGCACGCAGCGCTGACCGGCATTGGGACCGCCGATGCACGTTCCGCCGATGTCGCATTCCTCGACCGCCTCGGTGACGCCGTTGCCGCAGGGGTCGCATTCGAACAGAACACATGCGCAGCCGCTAGTCGTCTCTCCCACGCACGCCTTTGTCCCGGTCCGCGCGCCGAAGAGGCTCTGCGCACAGGGCGCAGTCCCGCACGGG
>JBGOUW010000432.1:0-4402 GCA_041477755.1 Binatia bacterium | reverse complement strand
GCGTTCGTGGAACGGGCGAAGTCGGTCGACGCGTCGGTCGAATGATGGGCTCTGCGCGGGAATGGAGCGGACTCCCTACTCGTCATTCCGGCGAAAGCCGGAATCCAGGCTCGCACCCCCAGCCCCGCCTGGATACCGGCTTTCGCCGGTATGACGAAGCCCGTGGGGTGGGCGTTTGTGCAAGTAGCGGTGTTGCGGAGGTCGTCGCACGCCGGAACCCAGAACGCCATCACCCATGAAACAACCCTGCGTGTATCTGTTGGCCAGCCGTCACAATGGGACATTGTACGTGGGGGTTACATCAGATCTCGTGAAGCGCATCTGGGAGCACAAGGAGAATCTCATCGACGGGTTTACGAAGCGATATGCGGTGCACACGCTCGTCTGGTACGAGGTTCACGCCACTATGGAGTCCGCCATTCGACGCGAAAAGGCGATCAAGGAGTGGAAGCGGTTGTGGAAGATCGATCTTATCGAGAAGGAAAACCCGCAGTGGCGAGATCTAACCGAGAACTTGCAGTGACGGCAATGCCTCGCGACGAAGAAGACTGGATTCCGGCGTTCGCCGGAATGACGACGGGAGAGCGCCATACTTCCTCACTATGTTGGGGTGCGTTTTCCGTTCTATCGATCATCGCCTTGTTGCTCCTGGGTACGTCAGCGATCAGTCTTGCGGCCGACGACAGCCTTGCGTCGGTGCGCGCGCGCGGCACGTTGCGGTGGGGCGGCGACATTCAAGGCGGCGAGCCGTACGCGTTTCAGGATCCGAACGATTCGTCGCGGCTGGTTGGCTTCGAGGTTGAGATTGCCGACGCGATGGCGCAACGGCTCGGCGTGCGGGCCGAGTTCGTGCAGAACGACTGGCAGAATCTCATTCCATCGCTGGAACGCGGTGACTTCGACATGGCGATGAATGGCATCGAGGTCACGCCAGCGCGTGCGGCACGCGTGAGCTTCACGCGTCCGTACTACGCGTTTACCGAGACGTTGGTGGTGCGGCGTGACGATGCCACGGTGCGCAGTCTCGACGATCTCGGCGGGCAACGAGTGGGCACCTTGAACGGCTCGTTTGGCCTCGATCTGATCAAGCAAGCGCCCGGCGTCGAGGCCGTGCTGTACGAAGGGGTCGAGGAGCCGTACATCGATCTCGAGCAAGGCCGCCTCGGCGGTGTGGTGCTCGACAACATCATCGCCAATCGTTACGGCCTGGTGCGCGCGAGTCTGCGCGCGGCCGCCACCGTCGGCGAAGGGGTGTACGCGATCGCCGTGCGACCCGCCGACAGCACGCTGCGGCAGGCATTGGACGACGCGCTCGCCGCCATGGCCCGCGAGGGCGAGTTGCAGGCGATTCTCACGCACTGGCAGTTGTGGGACGCGCGCCAAGCGGCGCTGGCGACCGCCGAGACAGCGCCGGCGTTGCCGAGCACGACGGTGAATGCGACGCTGACGGCGGCGCACGTGGTCCTGTTTCTCCGTGGCGCTGGCTTCACTATCATCATCTCGACGTTGGCGATGATGTTGGCGGTCGCCGGTGGCCTGATACTCAGCATCGCCCGCCGGTACGGCGGGGAGGTAGCTGCCTTCGTTGCCGGTCTATACGTCGAAGTGCTGCGCGGCACGCCGGTGTTGTTGCAACTCTACGTGCTCTACTACGGTCTCGCCCCGGTGCTACGGCTCGATGCGTTCACCGCGGCGGTGGTTGGACTCGGCATGAACTACGCGGCGTACGAGTCGGAGCTGTACCGGGCCGGTCTCGATGCGGTGCCGATCGGGCAGACCGAAGCCGCGTTGTCGCTGGGAATGTCGCGCGGACTCACGTTGCGTCGCATCGTGCTGCCGCAGGCCTTGCGCGTCGCGTTACCGGGGATCGCGAACGATTTTATCGCGCTGCTCAAGGATTCGTCGCTGGTTTCGGTCATCACGGTGGTCGAATTGACCAAGCAGATGACGATCACCGCCGTCGACGTGCGCGGCTGGTTCGCCCCGGGGCTGCTGTGTGCGGCGTTGTATCTCGCGTTGAGCTATCCGCTCTCGCGTCTGGCGCGCCGACTCGAGCGGCGCTTGATGCCGGTGCCGACATGAGTGACGGACCGATTCTGAGTGTGCGCGCGCTGCACGCCCAGCGCGGCGATCGTGAAGTCTTGTGTGGCGTCGATCTGTCGATCGACCGCGGCGAAGTGGTGGCGCTGATCGGTCCGTCGGGCAGCGGCAAGACCACGCTGCTGCGCGCGCTCAACTATCTGACGCCGTTCAGCGCGGGCGAGGTCGACATCGCCGGTCATCGCCTGCGGCCGGCGATGAGCGAACGCAGCGACGCCGCCGCGCTGCGCGCGGTGCGCACGCGCGTCGGCATGGTGTTCCAAGCCTTCAATCTGTTTCCGCACCTGAGCGTACTCGACAACGTGATGGAAGCGCCGCGCCGAGTGCTGCATCTCGATGCCGGTGCCGCACGCACCCGCGCGCAGGCGTTGCTGGCCCGCGTGGGGCTCGGGGATCGCGCCGACGCGTACCCAGCGGCTCTGTCCGGCGGGCAGCAGCAACGCGTGGCGATCGCTCGCGCGTTGGCGATGGAGCCCGACGTGTTGTTGCTCGACGAACCGACTTCGGCGCTAGATCCACGGCTGGCCGGCGAAGTGCTCACCGTCATCGCTGACCTCGCGGCCGCCGGACAAACCATGGTCTTGGTCACGCACCAGATCGCCTTCGTTCGCCGGGTCGCGCATCGCGTGCTGGTGCTGGCCGACGGTGTGATCGTCGACAGCGGCGCGCCCGCCGACGTGCTCGACCCGCCGCGCACGGCGGCGACGCGCGAGCTGCTGGGGGCGGGCTCCGCTCCGTCACCCTCTCCCTTCGGGAGAGGGCAGGGGTGAGGGCAAGCCCGTAACGGTTTCGCGTGACTGCCCTCACCCTAGCCCTCTCCCAGAGGGAGAGGGAACCTTCGCCTTCCGTTGGCACCCGCGGCGCGCGCGTGTACACTACACCGCATGAACTTCTATCGCAGCCGCATCACGACCCATGGCCGCAACATGGCCGGTGCTCGCGCGCTGTGGCGCGCCACCGGGATGACCGACGCGGACTTCGACAAGCCGATTATCGCCATTGCCAATAGCTTCACTCAGTTCGTGCCCGGGCACGTCCATCTGCACGATGTTGGACAACGGGTGAAGAAGGCGATCGATGCCGCCGGCGGCGTGGGCGTCGAGTTCAACACCATCGCAGTCGACGACGGCATCGCCATGGGTCATGGCGGGATGCTGTACTCGTTGCCGAGTCGCGACCTGATTGCCGATAGCGTCGAGTACATGGTGCAAGCGCACGTCGCCGATGCGCTGCTGTGCATCTCCAACTGCGACAAGATCACACCCGGCATGCTGATGGCCGCGATGCGGCTCAACATCCCCACCATCTTTGTGTCTGGTGGCCCGATGGAAGCTGGTACCTCGGCGGGCACGCACGATGCGCAGGGGAAGCCGCTGCCAGAGAAGATCGACCTGATCGACGCGATGGTGGCGGCGGGCGATGATGCCATTAGCGACGCGGCCCTGCTCGAATTGGAACGCTCGGCGTGCCCGACCTGCGGGTCGTGCTCCGGCATGTTCACCGCCAACAGCATGAACTGCCTCAACGAGGCACTCGGCCTGGCGTTGCCGGGCAACGGGACGATCGTGGCGACGCACGCCGCACGCTGGCAACTGTTCGAAGACGCGGCGCGGCAGATCGTCGCGCTCGCCAAACGCTACTACGTCGACAACGATCAGCGCGTGCTGCCGCGCAGCATTGCGACCTTCGAGGCCTTCGAGAACGCGATGACGCTCGATATCGCCATGGGCGGCTCGACCAACACCGTGCTGCATCTGCTCGCCATCGCGCACGAGGCCGGCGTGAAGTTCACAATGGCCGACATCGACCGGTTGTCGCACCGAGTGCCGAACGTGTGCAAAGTCGCGCCGTCGTCCTCGTACCACGTGGAGGATGTCAACCGCGCGGGCGGGATCTTTACGATTCTCGGCGCGCTCGATCGGGCTGGCCTGCTACATTGCGAGGTCGGCACGGTCCACGCACCGACGATGGGCGCCGCGATTGATGCAAATGATGTCCGGCGGCCGACGGCGGACGAGGCCGCGCGCCGGCGCAGCCTGGCGGCCCCGGGTGGCGTCCGTACAATCGTCGCGTTCTCGCAGGACAAGTACTACCCGAAACTCGATACCGATGCGCGCGCGGGCTGCATTCGCGAGGTCGAGCACGCGTACAGCCAGGATGGCGGCCTCGCCGTGCTGCACGGCAACCTTGCCGAAGACGGGTGCATTGTGAAGACCGCCGGCGTCGACAAGTCGATTTGGAACTTCGAAGGTCCGGCACGCATCTTCCACTCGCAGGATGACGCGTGCGCTGCGATCCTGGG
>JBGOUW010000568.1:0-3191 GCA_041477755.1 Binatia bacterium | reverse complement strand
TCGGCGCTCCTTTATGAGCAGGTAGCTGTTGACATAGACGCGGTTGCCATCTGGCGCCACCGCGATGCCGTAGGGCAAATCGCGGACGGTGACGATATTGGTCACCTCGAGCGTGACGGCGTCGATGATAATCACCGCGCCGGGGATCGACGGGTACACGGCGTACACCTCGCTACCGCTCGGATGCACCGCCAGCGCGCGCACGAAGCGTCCCTGCAGCAGGGTGGCGATCACGCTGTTCGTCGAAGCATCAATGACGGAGACTCCGCCGGTGTTGGGCCGGTCGAAGGACCCGTGCCCGATGTAGACGCGGTCACCCGCCGGCGCCACGGCGACGGCGATGGGATCGGGCATCACCGGAATCGTCGCGGTCACGGTGTTGGTGGCGGTGTCGATCACGGACACGGTGGCATCGAGAGAGTTCGGAATGTAGGCGAACACTCCGGCGTGAGCTGGGCTCGACCCGCCGCACGCCGCCACCGCCGTCGACAGCCACAGCGTCAACAGAGGCCGGAGCGTTCGAAATGAACTGCCTGTGCTCATGCCCGCCTCGCGACCTCACGGCGCAAAACCGATTCGAGTGTACACGTGATCATGGCCCAACCGGTTCTCTCCTCGGCTTGTAGGCGCGTGTCGTTATCCTGCGCCAGATGCGGTAGCAGCGCAATCTCGGTGCCGGCGTTATGATGCGCGGGCCGGTACGTGTCTCCACCGTTGTTTGGCCTCTCGGGGTGCTCCCGCCACTATGCAGGTGCTACCGCGCGGTAGCAGGGGGCAGCACGCGGGATGGGTCGCACAGGTGTCAGGCGTCCGTCGGGTAGCAGTTTTCGTTTCTCATCGCGTGCGGTGTTCAAACCAGCACTCGCGAGGCCGGTGCTTCCATCTGCGGTGGCAAATGCCGGCGGCGTGTGCATACGATTGCGACGTTCAAGGAACGCGGCCATGGAGGCATACCGTCCGACGAAGGCGGATCGATTCACGTTTGGCTCGTGGACTGTTGGTAATCCCGGAGCTGACCCGTTCGGGGCGCCGGTGCGGCCGATCGCACGCTCGATCATTCCGAAGTGGTCGGGCGTGAACCCGGAGATCGCACACGAAACCATGGCCGGTCTGCCGATGGTGCACGGGGCATGAGTCTCTATCTCGGCTTCGATGTCGGCACCCAGGGCACCAAAGGAGTGGCGCTCGACGCGGAGTCGCGTGCTGTGGTCGCGCGGGCGGGGCGATCGTACGGGCTAATTCCGAATCTCCCACTGGGCGCGGCGGAGCAGCGTCCAGAGACCTGGGTGCAGGCGGTGCACGAGGTTGCGGCGGAGTTGCTCGCGGGCATTGATCGTACGCGGGTGCACGGCGTCGGCGTTTCGGGTCAGCAGCACGGGCTCGTGGTCCTCGACGAGCGCGATCGCGTCGTGCGGCCGGCGAAGCTGTGGTGCGACACCACGACGGCCGCTGAGGCGTGCGAGCTATCACGCGATCTCGGGCGCGAGATTCCCGCCGGTTTCACCGCGCCGAAGTTGCTCTGGCTGCTGCGTCATGAGCCGGAACATTGGAAGCGCGTGTGCTCGGTGCTGCTGCCCCACGACTACCTCAACTTCCGCCTCACCGGCCGCAAAACGATGGAGCCGGGCGACGCATCCGGTACCGGTTTTTTCGATCCGGTCACGCGCGCGTTTGATCAGCGAGCGCTGGTACGCATCGATGAGCGTCTGGCGACGATGCTACCGTCGGTCGTTCACTCGGGCGAGCCGGCCGGCGCGTTGTCATCCGCTGGCGCGCAGTTGTTAGGTCTCCCCGAAGGCGTGCTAGTGGCGAGCGGCGGCGGCGACAACATGATGAGCGCGATCGGCAGCGGCGCGACCAAGCCGGGCCTCGTGGTCGTCAGTCTTGGGACATCGGGGACGGCTTTCGCATACAGCCCGACACCGGTGGTCGATCCCGACGGATTGATCGCGGCGTTCTGCGATTCCACGGGCGGCTGGCTACCGCTCCTGTGCGTGATGAACATGACCGGCGTGACCGAAGAAGTACGCGCCGCGTTCCCTGGAGAAGATCTGGATTCACTGACGCGCGCCGCATCGCGGGTGCCCGCCGGCTGCGATGGACTACTCCTGTTGCCCTACTTGCAAGGCGAGCGCGTTCCCAATCTGCCCGAAGCGACCGGCGTGCTCACCGGCATTCGTCATGGCCTGGTGCAGTCAGGATATCTATTTCGGGCGGCGCTCGAAGGCACGAGTTTGAATCTCGCCCTCGGCATCGAACGCATGCAGCGACTCGGGATCACCGTCGATTCCGTGCGCCTTGTCGGTGGCGGTTCGCACAATCCACTCTGGCAGCAGATCATTGCCGACGTGCTACAAATCCCGGTGCAGCTGCTCCCGGAGTCCGAATCCGCCGCGCTCGGTGCGGCCATTCAAGCGTTGTGGACCGCCCGCCGTGCGGGCGGCGACGAGATCGATGCCCACACCGTTGCCGCGCCGTTCATCCGAACCGAGGATTCACTGGTCGCGCCGATCCCAAAGAACGCCGCGGTGTACGGTCCGGCACGTGAGCGACTGCGTTCACTCACCGAACGAATCTTCGGCTAACGCGCGGACCTTCGCGCCTTCACCTTTCCCTCGTGCGTTCGTCCCTTGAGGCTCCTCAGAAATTTGTCGACCGGCAGCGTGTTAACCACGTCCGCTTTCTCGGCCCAGCCGCGGCGGGCGGTGGCGATGCCGTAGTCGATATAGGCGAGGTGGTTCACGCTGTGAGCGTCGGAGTCAATCACCAGCTTGACGCCCGCAGCGATGGCTTTGCGGACGTGTTCGTCTTTGAGATCGAGCCGTTCGGGGAAAGCATCGATCTCGAGGATGGTTCCGGTACGCTTGGCCGCCGCGATGATGGCGTCGATATCGACGTCGTACGCCTCGCGCTTGTTGATGACGCGGCCGGTCGGATGAAACAGGATGTCGGCGTGCGGGCTCTCCATCGCGCGGATGATGCGGCGAGTCATCTCGGCGCGGGGCAGATTGAAGTGCGAGTGCACCGCCACACCAACCACGTCGAGCTCGGCGAGCACTTCGTCGTCGATATCGAGCGTACCGTTTTTGTTGATGTTGACCTCGGCACCGCTGAGGAGCGTGAATCCCTTCAGGTGTTTGCGCAGCGCCCGGATGACTTTGATCTGCTCGCGCAGCTTGGCCTCGTCGGCG
>JBGOUW010000135.1:0-10411 GCA_041477755.1 Binatia bacterium | reverse complement strand
GTCGTTTGTGCTCGCTCAAGACGTTTGCCATCCCAGCGGCGAGGCACGCCTCGTCCGCCTGCGTCAACGTCCTGGCGCATCGACTTCCTTTGGCCGGTTTTCAGCTGTCCATCATTGGCCGGTTTTGGGTGTCCACCGAGGCGCTTCGTGACCGTCTGGGCCTGGAGGTCTCGCCTGAGTTTCGCGTTCTGATGATCCTGCTAGCATTGGCCGCCCTGCTCCAATGCCTGACGGCTGTTGGAATGATCGGCCTACTCGTGTCTCGCTAGGGTTTCGCGCTACTGAAATCAGACACAAACCGCGAACACTGGTTGAGCATCGGAGCGAGGCTGTGATACGCGGCGGACGGGAGGAAGTCCCGGCATGCGATGTTCGGTAACAGGCTACGGGTTTGCCGCGTTGATTTTGTGTGCTGCGCCCGGCTGTGGGTTGATCCTTCAAGGGTGGACGCAACACCTCGACTTCTCGACAAACCCGCCCGGCGCCACGTTCTCGTTCGGCACCTTCGAAGGTACCACGCCGACAACGATCGCTATGAACCGGCGCGTTCCCGACTGGATGCTCATGCGCGTCGAAAAGGACGGGTATTACCCCGCCTGCCAGATTGTAGATTGCCAACGGCCGATTAAGATCAAAGTCTTGGATCTCATCTTCGGCTTCGGCATTCCTATCGGAATTGACGCGGCCTTTGGTGCCTACAAGAACTGCACGCCGGCCCCGATCGATCTGGAACGGATCGAGCCGGGCGACATCTCCTACAAGCTTCTATCTGACAAACAGGTCATGCAAGCCTGGGAGAATTTGAGAATCAACGTTTGTGAATTTCCCTACTTGTGGGACGAGGCCTTTGCAAGGGCGGCCGAGCGTATTGTTGTGACGGCTGGTGGGTTGACACGCACCTATGAAATCCTAGGACCGGTTGATTTCGGAGAGCTCGGTTTCGACCAAATCAACGCGTTTGCTGTTGCCTACAAGGGGATTGCGTTCGGCAGTGTTGTGCGAACGTTCTCTCAAGCCACCCCAGCCGAGGTGAACGAGCTACTGCGGCGCCGCGCTCTCCGGCAATATAGAGATCGCGTCGACGCCGTGATCAACGTCGCGTATCAGGACAATCCGCGCCACGACGTGTTTGGCACTGGCCTCGCCGTCCACTTCACGGCAGGTGCCGAAGTGTCCGAGCACAAGGCAACCACTGAAGACCGCCTGGACGAATTGCAACGGCTGCTCGACAAGGGGTTGATCGATCGCCAGGAGTACGAGCGCACGCGAGCTGAGATTCTGCGAAGCCTGTAGTTCGCCGCGGCTAGGCTGATCACCGAACACCCGCGACCACGGCGGACTGCCTCGGCTTGCTTTGTGCAGTGTGGGGCACTGACGTGGAGGTGCGACCTGTCCCGCCTGACAAGACGCAACCCCCGCGCAACCTCGACGGACTCGGCAGTTGTGGCAATCGGCTAAGTGCTTGAAAGGAAAGTGGAGCCGAAGGGGATCGAACCCTCGACCTCTAGAGTGCGATTCTAGCGCTCTCCCAGCTGAGCTACGGCCCCACACGAGGGAGAAATCAACAACGAATCACGTACCGGATTTACCCGAGGCCTGCAAGCGCGGGTTGACCTGCCGACGGTGACGCGCTTTGGTGCGGCGCTATGAGTGATGAGCATCTCGACGCGTTTCGCACCGAACTGCGCGGCTGGCTCGCAGACAACATGTCCGATGATCTCCGGCCCGAGCGCGCCGCGCAATGTCCCGAAGCGGAGCGGGTACCGCGTCTGCGCGCGTGGCAGAAAAAACTCGCCGACGCGCGGTGGGTCGGTATCACGTGGCCGGTGGAATACGGCGGCCGCGCGGCGTCGATTTCGGAGCAGATCGTCTACACCCAGGAGATGGCGCGCGCGGGAGCGCCGCAGCTGGTCGGCAGCCTTGGCATCGGCATCGCCGGCCCGCCGCTGATCGCCTACGGCAACGACGAACAGAAGCGCCGCTTCGCGCACCGCATCCTCACCGCAGACGATCTCTGGTGCTTCGGCTTCTCCGAGCCGGGCGCCGGCTCCGATCTCGCCTCGTTGCGTACGACCGCGATCCTTGATGGCGATCACTTCATCGTCAATGGTCAGAAGGTGTGGACCACGCTGGCGCAACATGCGGACTGGTGCATGTTGCTCTGTCGCTCCGATCCCGATGCCAAACGCCGCAATGGCATCTCGTGCCTGCTCGTCGACATGAAGAGCCCCGGCATCACCGTGCGCCCGTTGCGCCAAATGGGCGGGCAAGCCGAGTTCAACGAGATGTTCTTCGAAGAGGTGCGGGTGCCGCGCGAGAATCTGCTCGGCGAGCTGCACAACGGCTGGCAGATCGCGACCGCGGCGCTACAAAACGAGCGCGGCATTCTCTACGTGGTCGAGATGCAGATCCTGCTCGCCCGCGCGCGCGATCAGTTGGTGAAGCTGGCCCGCGAGCGGGGGGCGACGAAGGACCCGATCAAGCGGCAGGCGCTCGCCGATGTCTATCTCGGGGTCGAGACATTCCGCAGCACGTGTCAGCGCACGCTCGACAAGTTGCTGCGCATGGGCATGCCGGGACCGGAAGCGTCGATCATCAAGTTGCATTGGACCGAGTTGACGCAGGCGATGCCCCGCATCGGCATGTCCATCCTGGGAGTCGACGGGTTGCGCTACGAGACGTTGGAGCCCGGTCAGGAAATCAATCCGGCCGAGTGGGTGCAGGCGAGTTTCCTGATGTCGCCCGCCGCCAGCATCGCCTCCGGCACCTCGGAGATCATGCGCGGCATCATCGCCATGCAGGTGCTGGGCTTGCCGCGGGGAACGTGACCAATGCGGAGTGCGGAATACGCAGTGCGGAATTCTGCACTCCGCATGTTTCAGGCGTGCCGCAGGCGGCGTTCTTCAGCTTCTTGGGTGTTCTTGCAATCGATACAAAGTGTGGTGACGGGGCGGGCCTTGAGGCGGGCGACACTGATCGGCTCGCTACACGATTCGCACAAGCCGTAACTGCGATCGCCGATACGCACCAGCGCTTCGTCGATCTTACTGAGCAGCTTGCGCTCGCGGTCACGGATGCGCAGGGTGGCGTTGCGGTCCGACTCGAGCGCAGCGCGATCGGTCGGGTCGGGAAAGCTGTCCTTCCCATCGGTCATGCCCCCGACTGTACGTTCCGCCTCATCCAACAATTCTTGGCGGCGCTCCGTCAGGAGCTTCTCGAACCCTTTGAGCTGCCGTTGATTCACGGCGTTCCTCCACAACTGAACGCGGGACGCTACCACCCGACCTGTTGACTGTAAAGCGTGATTCCCAGCGACGCACTCACGCGCTCGCGCGTTGTGCCGTCGCGCCACGCGTGAGCCGTGCCGCCTCGGCGCGCGCCCAACGATCGGCGGCGAGCAGCGTGGCGAGATCGCCGGCAGCCGTCACCGGGTGGCGATCGAGTACGGCAGTGAGCGTCCGCGGGATGTCGAGGAAGGTGATCGCGTCGTGCAGGAACGCGTCGACCAACACTTCATTGGCCGCGTTGACCACCGCCGGCGCGGTGCCCCCGGCGCGCAGCGCGCGATAGGCAAGGGCCAGACAAGGAAAGCGGTCGAGATCGGGCGCCTCAAAGGTCAAACTCGCCGCGCGTGGCAAGTCGAGCGCGGGCAGGTGCGTAAGCGGCAAGCGATCGGGATAGGCGAGGATGTACGAGATCGGAATCGCCATGTCGGACACCCCGAGCTGCGCGATCACCGAGCCGTCGATGTACTCGACCATCGAGTGGACGATGCTCTGCGGGTGGATCACCACATCGATCTGGTCGGGCGGGAGACCGAACAACCAGTGGGCCTCGATCACCTCGAGGCCTTTGTTCATCAGCGTCGCCGAGTCGATGGTGATCTTGTTGCCCATCTTCCAGGTCGGATGCTGCAAAGCCTGCTCGCGCGTGACCGCGTGCAGTTGCGCGCGCGAGTGCGTGCGAAACGGCCCGCCGGAAGCAGTCAGTACCAGCCGCTTCACCTCGCCGAGTTGATGCCCGCGCAGCGCTTGGAAGATCGCATTGTGTTCGCTGTCGAGGGGGAAAAGCCGCACGCCCGCTTCGCGGGCCGCGCGGGTGACCGGCTCGCCGGCGACCACCAACACTTCCTTGTTCGCCAGCGCGACGTCTTTGCCGGCGGCGATGCCGGCCAACGTTGGACCAAGACCGAGCGCGCCAACGAGCGCCGACACCAGCAACTCGGCGCCGGGCGCAGTGGCGACGCGGTCGAGTCCGTCCGCGCCGACCAGCAGCGCGCCGCGGAAACCCGGCAATGCCGCGCGCAGCGCGCGCGCGCCGTCATCGTCGGCAACCGCGACGATGCGGGGCTCGAACTGGCGAACTTGCTCGACCAGCCGTTCGACGTTCTTGCCCGCCGCGAGCGCCTCGATGCGAAAGCGATCCGGAAAACGGGCCACCAGATTGAGGGTCGTGACGCCGATCGAACCGGTGGAGCCGAGGAGTGCGAGCCGCTTCATGAGCGTGACGACCTTAGCACAAGTTCCCGGGCGCAACGCCAGCGCTGAACCGTGAATCGGAGGCGGGAGGCGCGTTCATCGACTTCAGGCCTTCCGCGCACGAGTCACGAACCCGATTCACGACGGTCAATCCTCGCTGCGGAAGAAATCCAACGTCGCGGCGGCGGGCTCGGCGCTGTGCGGGGCCTCGTCGGCGACGACCTGGGCGATCGCGGCTTGCGGGGCGCCGGGCTCAGTGCCCTTGCGGAAGCATTCGAGCAACGCGCCTTCGCCATAGCGCACGCGTTGCCCACTATGGGCGTTGATCGGCACGCAGCTCAGGCCGTCAGGCACCTGGAAATCGAGGATCGGCTGGCCTTCGAGCGCGCGCTGCATGAAGCGCGTCCAAATCGGCGCGGCGACGCGGCCGCCGGTTTCCTTCGAACCGATGGTGCGCTTTTCGTCGAAGCCGACCCACACGCCGGCTAGCAGTTGCGGTGTGTAGCCGATGAACCACGCATCCATGAAGTCGTTGGTCGTACCGGTCTTCCCCGCCGCCGGCCGTTGCAGTTCCTGCGCCTTCTTGCCGGTGCCGCGGCGGATCACGTCTTCCAGCATGCTGGTGATCTGGTAGGCGGTTTCGGGCGAGATCACTTGGCGCAGTTGTGGCGTCCGATCTTCCAGCACATTGCCCTGGGCGTCGGTGATCTTCTGAATGAAGATAGGCTCGGGGCGCTGGCCGTGGTTGGCGAACACGGCGTAGGTGGTCGCGAGATCGAGCAACGTGACTTCAGCCGAGCCCAGAGCGACGGATAGATTGGGCTCGAGCGTGGCGTTGAGGCCGAGCTGATGGAGGTAGCTGATCAGGTACTTGACGCCCATGTTCACGGTGATCTTCACGGTGACGATGTTGCGTGAGAAGGTCAGCGCGTCGCGCAGCGAAGTCGGGCCGAAGAACTTGTTCTCGTAGTTGTGCGGCGACCAGACGTGGTTGTTGTCGGCGAAAGAGATCGGCCCGTCGACGACGATTGACGCCGGTGTGTAGTTGTGGTCGAGCGCGGCGGCGTATACCAGCGGCTTGAACGCCGAACCCGGTTGCCGCGCGGCTTGCACGACCCGATTGAACTGGCTGCGTTCCCAATCGTAGCCGCCGACCATGGCCTTCACCGCGCCGGTGGTCGGTTCGAGCGCGACCAGTGCGCCTTCGATCAACGGACTCTGATCGAGCATGAACTGATAGTCGGTGCCTTGACCGGGCGCGGCAACTTGCACGCGGATCACGTCGCCGACGCTCAGCGAGCGCAGGACCGGTGCGTTGTGCCCGTCAGTGGGCGTGGTCTGCACCGGGCCGCGAAAGATGCCGATACGCACGCGCACGATGCCGTTGCGGGTATCGGTCACCACCGCTTCGTAAGGCCGCGTGCGCAGCAGCGGCGCTTCGCCGAGGCTCTGCGACTGTTGTTTGATGAAGGTCGTTGCTTCGGTTGGGTCGAGGTGGCGCAGCGCGCCTTGGTAGTGCTCGCGCGCATCGAGCTCGCGTATCCCATCGCGCAGCGCATTCTCCGCCGCCGTTTGCATGGCGACGTTGGCGTTGGTGTAGACCTTGAGGCCGAGTTCGTAGGGGGCGGTTTCGCCGTAGCGTTCTTCTAAGAGCCGGCGCACGTGCTCGACGTAGTCTGGGGCATGGATGAAGTTGCCATGACGCGGGGCGAGCGCCAGCGGCGCGCGGCGTGCCGCGTCGCGTTCCTCGGCAGTGATGAAGCCGGCCGCGGCCATGCGATCGAGCACGTAGCGCTGGCGCGCCTTGGCGTGCGACCAGTGCCGGAATGGCGAGTAGCGGCTCGGCGCCTGTGGCAAACCCGCCAGCAGCGCCGCCTCGGCGAGGCTCAGCTCGTCGAGCGGCTTCCCGTAGTACTCGCGCGCCGCCGCCGCCACGCCGTACGCGCCGCTGCCGAGGTAGATGTGGTTCAGATAGAGATAGAGAATTTCGTCTTTGCTGAGCTGCCGTTCCAGCCGGACGGCGAGGAGCATCTCGCGCAGCTTGCGCGTGTAGCTCTTCTGCGGCGTCAGCAGCAGCGACTTCACCACCTGCTGGGTGATGGTGCTCCCGCCCTGCACCTTGGCGCCAGAGGCGAGGTTGTTGAACAGAGCGCGGCCGATGCTGACAAGGTCGACGCCTCTGTGGTGGTAGAAGCCGTCGTCCTCTGCGGCGATGAAGGCGTTACGGACCATCGGAGGAATCTGGTCGATCGGGGTCAGGTAACGCCGCTCGATGTAGAGCTCGCCGATCAACGTGCCGTCGTCGGCGAACACTTGGGTTGCGACCGGCGCGTGGTAGTCCGTCATGCGGTCGACTGGCGGGAGCGTCGAGCTGATTTCCCAGTACACCAGCCCGACGGTGATGCCGACCCCGATGAGGCCAAGGATCGCGACGGTGACAAACAGGTTGCGCCAGAAACGCACGAAGCGCGCCAGCACTCCACGCTTCGTTCGAGGGCGAGTCATGATCGTGGGCAAACGATATCGGCGCCAGTCGGAGGGGTCAAGCGAGATTTGGAAAGCGGTGAGAGCTCGAGGGCAGCCGTGTGCGGGCGGCGGTCTTCTGATCGACGGACTACTCAAGGGCGAGCTGCGGCGGTTTGCGTGAAGGCCGGTTCGGTGTAGGAAGAAGCCGATGGCGTTGCTCGACGGCAAGAAGGCGGTCATCCTCGGCGTCGCCAACGATCACAGCATCGCGTGGGCGATCGCGCAGGCGTTTGCGCGCGAGGGGGCGGAGTTGGCGCTCACGTATGCCGGCGAGGCGATCGAAAAACGTGTGCGCCCGCTGGCCACCTCGCTCGGTGTCGAGACGGTGTTGCCGTGCGATGTAACCAGCGATGCGCAGATCGGCGCGGCGTTCGATGCGCTCGGCGCGCAGTGGGGCGGTCTCGACATCGTCGTTCACGCGGTCGCGTTTGCCCAACGTGAGGATTTGAAGGGACGCTTCATCGAGACCTCGCGCGACGGTTTCCGCCTCGCGCTCGACGTCAGCGCCTACTCGTTGGTGGCGATTGCCCGCGCCGCCGAGCCACTGCTGGCGCGGCAACATGGCTCGATGCTCACGCTGAGCTACTTCGGTGCCGAGAAAGTCGTCGCGGGCTACAACGTGATGGGCGTCGCCAAAGCCGCGCTGGAAGCCTGCGTGCGCTACCTCGCGTGGGACCTCGGCGCGACCGGGGTGCGCGTGAACGCGATATCCGCGGGGCCCATCCGCACCCTGTCGGCCGCCGGCATCGCGGGGTTTCGTACGATGCTGCATCATCACGAAGAACGCGCTCCGCTGCGCCGCAACGTGTCCGCCGCCGAAGTGGCGCGCGCGGCGCTCTTCTTATGCAGCGACCTCGGCACGGGGGTCACCGGTGAAGTGATGCACGTCGACGCCGGCTACAATATCGTCGGCATGTAGCGCGCGCTTCACGGGCGCGTCGCTGCGGTGCTAATACTGACTCGAGGTGTAGCCAACGTGTCACAGAACCACGCTAGTCTGGAGCGACGCAGTCGAGCCACATCCACGCGGGTGCGGCAGTACGGCGTTGCCGCAATCGCCACCGCGCTCGGGCTTGGGTTGAAGCTGCTGCTCGCGCCGCTGGTGACCCCGGACTCCTTTGTCACTATCTTTGCGGCGGTGCTGGTCAGCGCGGTCTATGGCGGACTGGGGCCCGGGCTGTTGGCCACTGCGCTGTCGATGCTGGTGGACGCCTACTGCTTTCGGCTGCTGTCCGACCCAGAAACTCTCCCTCGCATCGTTTTCTTCCTCGCCGCCGGCTCATTGGTGAGTTGGGGAGCAGAGACTGTGCGGGCGACCTACCACCGGCTTGAAGAAGCGGAGCAGCACTATCGCCGCCTGTTCGATGCCGACCTACTCGGCATCGTCTTTTGGCACGCGGATGGGCGCATCACGGCTGCCAACGAGCGGTTTCTCGAGACCATCGGCTACACGCGCACCGAGCTGAACGCCGGATCCCTGCGCTGGACGGACATCACGCCACCGGAGTACGCGCATCTGGACGCGCACGGGCTCGTCGAGGTCCGCACCAGCGGCGGGGCCACGCCATACGAGAAGGAATTCATTCGCCCAGATGGCGATCGTGTACCGGTCATTGTCGGCGGCCGGTCATTCAACGAAAGCGGAGACGAAGGAGTTGCCTTCGTGCTCGATATCACCGAGCGCAAGCGCGCCGAGCAGGCGTTGGCCGCGGCCAATCAACAACTGGAAGGCCGCGTAGCGCAACGCACCGCTGAACTGGCGCGTATCAACCAGCAGCTGCAGCACGAGCTGGCAGAGCGGGCGCGGATCGAAGGGGCGCTGCGGACTGAGCGCGATTTTGTCGCGACCGTGCTCGACACCGCGGATGCGCTGATCGTGGTACTCGACGCGGACGGGCGCATCGTGAGCCGTAGTCTCGCCTGCGACGCCGTTGATGGGCGGACCTTTGAGCAGGTGCGCGGGCGTTACGTGTGGGAGACCCTTCCGACCGCGGCCGAGACAGAACAATCACGCACCTGGTTCCACGCGATCTTGCAAAGTGATTCCGCGCTGCGTATCGAGACCGATTCGCTTCGCGATGGCCGGCGCACGGTCATCGCTTGGTCGTGTTGTGCGCTCCGCGACGGCCCGAGCGTGCGCTACGTCGTCAGCACCGGCATCGAGATCACCGCGCGCAAGCTAGCCGAAGAAGCGCTGCGCGCCAGCGAGGCGCGCTTCGAGCGGGCTTTTCAAGGGGCCTCGATCGGTATGGCGCTGGTCGGGCAGGACGGACGCGCCCTCCAGATCAATCGCGCGTTGTGCGACATGCTCGGGTACAGTGAGGCGGAACTGCTACCGAAACCCATTGCCGAACTGATGCATCCGGACGACCTCGCCTCAGCCCAGTCCGACCTGCGACGGCTGGTGAAAGGCGAGATCGCGAGCTATCAGGGCGAGCGCCGCTATTTCCGCAAGTCGGGCGAGGTCGTCTGGGCGCAGATGAACGTCTCGCTGGTACGTGATGACAATGGCCACCCCCTGCATACGGTTTCACAGTTGCAGGACATTACCGCCCGGAAACAAGCCGAAGCGGCCTTGCAGGAGAGCGACAGGCGCTTTGCCAGCGCCTTCGCGCACGCGCCGATCGGCATGGCACTGGTTGGTCTCGATGGCCGGTCCCTGCGGATCAATCGCGCGATGTGCCAGATGCTCGGGTACGACGAGGATGAGCTGCTCCGCCTTCCAGTGTGGGAAGTCACTCATCCTGACGACATGCTGAACACCATCGAGCACCTCCGCCGGTTAGTCGAAGGTGAAATCGATTTCTGGCAGCTCGAACGGCGGTATTTTCACAAACAAGGTCACACCGTCTGGGGATGGTCGACGAGTTCGCTTGTGTATGCGCCCGACGGAACACCCCTCTACGTCATTTCGCAGGTGCAGGACATCACTGAGCGCCGGCGCGCCGAGGAAGCCCGCCGCGAGAGTGACGAGCGCTTCGCGCTTGCCGTCGCGGGTGCGAACGATGGGTTGTGGGATTGGAATCTCGAGACTAACGAAACGTACCGGTCACCGCGATGGGCGGCCGTTATGGGCTTTCAGCCAGCTGAGGTCAGTGAAGTCGGTACTGGTTGGGACGACGTGGCGGGGCGGCTGCACCCTGAGGATCGACAACAAGTTGCCGCCGCGGTCAACGCGCATCTGGCCGGGCTGTCTCCGGTGCTGGAATGCGAGTACCGGCTTCGTCACCAGGACGGGAGCTACCGCTGGGTGCTGTCGCGCGGAGTCGCGATCCGCGACGCCAACGGCAAGCCGTATCGCGTGGCGGGCTCGCTCACGGATGTCACGGCCCGCAAACGGTCGGAGGACGAAGCCCGCCAGCGCCAGGCCGAATTGGCGCACGCGTTGCGCGTGAGCACGCTCGGTG
>JBGOUW010000392.1:0-4847 GCA_041477755.1 Binatia bacterium | reverse complement strand
TTCCCGCGATTCGGCGGTCTACGGGGGCGGAAGTCCCGCAAGCGACGACTCGGGCTTGCACCGACGGTGCCGTTACTGGATACGAACTGAGCGAGAATACGAAGGGGGATCAAATGTCCGAACCACTTCTCCTCATCGATAGGCGCGAAGGCATTACCACGCTCACGTTGAACCGTCCCGCGGCGATGAACGCATTGTCGCGCGCCCTGCGCGCCGCGATCGTGCAAGCGTTCGCTGAACTCCGAAACGACGCGGAGACCGGCGTGGTCATCCTCACCGGCGCCGGCAAGGCGTTTTGTGCGGGCCTCGACCTGAAGGAGCTCGGCGGCGAGAGCGCATCGCCGAACGACAACGAATCCGCCATTGCCGGCGCCGACGTTGTGCGCGCGTTGACGTCGTTCGATCGGCCGATCATTGGCGCGATCAACGGCTTCGCCATCACTGGTGGTTTTGAACTCGCGCTCGCCTGCGACATTCTGATCGCATCGACCAACGCGCGCTTCGCCGACACCCACGCCCGCGTTGGGCTCGTGCCGGGCTGGGGATTGAGTCAGAAACTGTCGCGTGTGATCGGGATCTATCGCGCGAAGGAGTTGTCCCTCAGCGGCAACTATCTTTCCGCGGAGCAGGCCGAGGCGTGGGGCTTGGTGAATCGTGTCGTCAGCCCAGAGGACCTTCTACCGACTTGTCGCCGACTCGCAACGGACATTCTCTCGTGCGTGCCCGAGACCATGCGCGCGTACAAACGCGTGATCGATGAGGGTTACGCGACGACTTTCGGCGAAGGGCTGCGCTTGGAAAACAAAGCCTCGGCCGAAAACGCCCGGCATCTGACGCCCGACCAGATCGCCGCGCGCCGCGCGACCGTGCAAGCACGTGGGCGCGAGCAGTCGGGGAAGTGATTTTCACTGCTGAGTGAGCGGCGCAAGGTGCGCCGTATCGAGGTACTCGTCGAGCCGTGTGATGCGGCCGTCCTGCACCGTGCACACCAAGCACGCCGGCACTTCGAGCGGCTGGCCGTTCGGCGCGGTGCCGCGCAGGACGTGTTGCTGCACGAAGCCGCTGTCCGTGCGTTGTCGCCGGATGATCTCGTAGCGCAGGTTCGCGATGTGCTTCACCACCCAACCGAGTACCGCGAGGTTGTCGTCGACCGACTGCTCGAGGTTGTCGTTATTGTGCCAAATCACCGCGTCGGGCGCGTAGATGTTGCGCACTTCATCAACGTTGCCGGCCGTGATCGCAGCCATCAGGCGTTCAGCAAGCTGCAGATGGGCGTCGCTACTCATGTCGCATCTCCTTGGTTACGCGTGCCGCGTAGATAGACGGAGACGCGTCCCGAATCCAGCTCGGCGTCCAGATCAAGCGCGCGCGGTCGCCACAACCGAAGCCGAGTGCGGGATGATCGGAGTGACTAGCGCTCTGGGGTGTGGCCCCGAGCGCCGACCTCGACGCTAGGCACCGGAGTCGTCGTCATCCCCGTCGCCGTCATCTCCGCCGTCGTCGTCAGCGGCGATCGCTTGCCCACAATGGGCGGCGGTCGGGGAAAATCTGCCGAGGATCGCCAGCCCAAGGCTCAGAGCCATCAGCATCGCAATTCGCTTCATCGTGCACCTCCGCTGTATTTCGCCATCCGCGGCCTCTGGCCGACCTAGTCACTGCCCTCGAGAATATTGCGCATCTGCGTTTGCAGCTTCTCGAGTTGATCTTTGGTCTGCGCAACCTTGGCCAACTGTTGCGGGCTGAGCACGGCCCGCACGGCTAAGGCGGTCTTCACGCCTTGCTCCATCAACTGTTGTCGGAGCTGGGTGATCTGCTGCACCTGGGGCGTCAAATCGGCCGGCTGGACCGTTCCCGGGCCAAACAACTTATCGGCCAACTGGCGGTTGGCAGCCTCCAACTTCGAAAAGAGCGCGCGCAAATTCTGATGATCGGCATCCATGATCTTCCGCACCTGATCCTGCTGGTCGGGCGTGAGATTGGCCTGTTTGAGGACCATGTGGAGCATCATCGCCGGATCGTCTCCGTGCATCATGCGGCCCATCGGCGGTCCGCCCATCGGAGGCCCGCCCATCGGTTGCGCGTGCAGCGGAGCCGAGGTCAGGCTGGCCAACACCAACCCGGTGAACAGCAGTTTTGATTTCAACATATGACAATCTCCTCCATCTTATTTGTCCTTACTCGTCTTCAATCATGAGAGCGGAAAGTTGATCATTGCACGCGCCGCGGAAGAATCGGTCCTGCGTGCAGGGTTGGCCGGCATTGAGCGCGGCCTCGAGATATGGAGCTTCCTCGGCTAGCGGCACAAAGGCGCTCGCGGCGGACGTCGCAAACAGCGCATCGGACAAGTCCCCGGCGAACGCCGAGACGCTGTGAATGCGAGTCGCGACTTGTACCGGCGATGAGCGCCGAACCCAGGCGAAAACCAGCATCACAACCGCGAGCGCCGCACACGCGACTGCCGCAGGCACCCAAGGCATCCGAGCGGCTGACGCGCGACGGCTGACTGCCGCGGATGGCGGTGCTTCGAGCGCGTGGCCGATAGTTTCAAGATCGACAACCAGTTGGTCGTAGTGTTCCGTACAATCCGCGCACAGTCGCAAATGGGATTGTTCGGCGGCGCTACTCTCGTGCATGTACATCCGCAGAAGAACGCGCTCGTCTAGGCATCGATTCATCGGCGACCTCCCAGCGCGGTGCGCATGTGATGGACCGCCCGATAGAGATGACGCTTGACGCTGCCAGGGCTTACCCCGAGCGTTTGGGCTACCTCTTCGGTCGACCAGCCCTCCAATTGGCGCAAGGCGAACACCTCTTGCTGCCGCGCGGACAACTGTCGGAAGCATCGCCAGATTCCGCGCCGGGTTTCGTCACTCAACGTCTGCTGCTCGGGGCTGAGTGTCGCGGACGGCAGTTTGGTTTCCACAAACTCCTCGTGCCGTTCGCGCCACCACTTCCACCAGCCCGAGCGTCGTCGATCCCGGCACGCGTTTACGGCTACCCGGGTGAGCCACGGGCCCCAGGCGATCTCACGATCGCGCGGCTCGCAGGCCTGGAACAATTTGAGAAACACCTCCTGCGTCACGTCATCAGCCTCGTCTGGATCGGAGAGCAAGAGTCGGCACAATCGCACAACGCGCGCATGGTGCGTCCGGAAGAGCTCGTCGTAGTCCGACCGATCGTCCGCTACCGCCGCTTTCACGCTTTCGTCCGTTCCGTCCTCCGCACACAAAATCGAATGCCGCTCGTCGTCGCTTGCGACACGCGTGCAGCTCAACCGCCATTCCCTAAGCGGCGCGATTCGTGGGCGTGCCGAGCCTTCATATCACTCACTGCGGCGTTCGCTTTGGCCAACTGGTCCGGCGTCAGGATGGCGCGGATCGCTAAGACAGTGGTGGCTTCGTGTTGTGCCAGCTGCTGGTGCAACTGGGCGATGAGCGCTTGTTGTGCCGCCAACGCAGCGGGTTGCACCTCTTGCGCACCGAGCAGCAGATTCGCCAGATCGTTATCGGCTTGGTGCAACTGGGTGAAAAGGTCCTGCACAGCAACGCGACCCGCGTCGAGAATCTGGTGCGCTTGAGTCTCTTGATCCGGCGTCAGATCAGTAGACCGCAGCAGTAAGTGGATGAGCCGTCCCGGGCCTCCACCTTTCATGTGCCCACAATGGGGTCCCACTTGATGGTGTTCCATCGGTGGCTCCGGTGGGATCGGCTGCGCGTAGGCGGCCGCCGCATAGATACAAGCGGCAGCTAGTCCAATCATCGGCATCTTGCGTTTCGTCATGTCGCTACCTCCTTGCCTACACTGACGAACGAGCGATGCTTTTGGTTGACCTGGTTGTGACGATTTTTCCTCCTCCCTCGTCACTCCGCACTCGCCGCAGTCGCGCGCCGTGCCACCACCCGCGCCGGAGCGCCGTCGGCGCCTTCGATGTTGAGCGCCAGAAACATCACTTCGATTCGCTGGCCCGCCAACGACGAGAGATTCGTCAGATTCTCCGCGATCAACACGCCTCGGCTCAGCAACACGTGATGGACCGGCCAATCGAAACCCGGCGGGCGGCGGTTGACGGCGAGATCGGGAGTCATGACATCGACGCCGAGGAGTTTGACGTCGTGATCCACCAGCCACTGCGCGGCGGCAACACTGAGACACGGATGCTCACCGTAGCGCTCCGACTCGACGTGTTGCGCCCAGCCGGTGTCGAGCAACACAATGTCGCCCGGTTGCACGACCGGGCGCGCGCACTCGAACGCGTCGGCGTCGATCACGCCGTACGGCTCGCACTCGATCCGCCATACGACGCCCGTTCCGCACAAGCGATCGAGCGCAATCTCATGCATCGCCGGACCGTCGGGAATGAAGTGAATCGGCGCATCGACGTGGGTGCCGAAGTGACAGACCATGTGGATCTCGGTGAGATTGAACGGATCCTGCGGCATGCTCATCCGCCGGCGAATGTCGGGCTTGTCGAACAACGGAATCCGCGCCAGATCGGCGTGCAAACGGTGCGAGAGTTCGATCCATCCGGTCGCTGCAGCGTTCCCCGAAGCGTTACGCCAACCTTGCCATCGTGTGTTCATCACACTCTCCATTCAGTGATGAGTCACTGCTTCTCAAACCGCTCGAAGAACAGACACGTGTCGATCGATCGCCGCACCGGACGGCGATACGGAATCTGCGGCCAGCCGATCGGCAGCATCGCGCACGTTGGGCAATTCTCCGGCAGGCCGAGCCACGCGTCGACCTCCTTCCCGAAGGCGGTATGGACGTTGGTGAGCGAAGCGCCGAGCCCGACGGCGCGGCAGGCGAGCAAGACATTCTGAATCGCGGGAAACAGCGCCTGCGTC
>JBGOUW010000281.1:0-6701 GCA_041477755.1 Binatia bacterium | reverse complement strand
GGCGGACTACAAGAGCCTGTTCTTCCTCGTCTCGGCGTGCTCACGCATCAGCTTCGGCTGGCTGTGCGACCGCTTCGACAAACGCATGATGGTGCTGATTCACTTCGCGCTGATTGCACTCGGCTATCCGCTGCTATTGTTCGTCCCGACCCATCGTGAGCTGCTGGTGCCGTGTCTGGTGATCGTCGGCATCGGCTACGGAGGATTGTTGCCATCGATGGCGATCATGTCGGTGCACTACTTCGGTCGCACCAACCTCGGAAAAATTCTCGGCTCGTACAAGATCGCCTACGACGTCGCCGCGGCGAGTGCGCCGCTATTCACTGCGTATCTGTTCGACCTCTACCACACCTACGCGGTGCCGGATGTGTGGAACAGTCTGTTTGCGTGGATTGGCGTAGCGCTGGTGGCGTTCGGGTTGAAGGGCGCACTGGTGCCGCGGGCGCGTGCCGTGGTGGTTGAAGCACCGGCGATCGCTTCGTCGGAGTTCTGAGCGCTTCCTCGATCTCGCCGCGTTGCCTGCGATGGTCTAACATTGAAGTGACAGAAAATGATTTCACGCAGAGACGCGGAGACGCTGAGACGAGGGCTGAGCGAGAACATCGAGAGGAGATCTCCAAAGTTCCTTATCGAAGGACTTCGTACGGAGTTCCGATCGTTGACTCGGAGCGTCCGCTGCGTCTCGGCGTCTCTGCGGTGAAGCTTCTCTTGTCTCATTCGAGCCAACTGGAAGGAGAACGCGATGGCCAAGTTTCCAACCGAGGTCGAACGATCCGTCACGGTGAAGGTGCCGCTCGCGCGCGCGTACGCGTATCTCTGGGATGTCGCCGGATCCGCGGAGTGCATCCCCGGCATCGATTCGTGCAAGCGCGTCGGCGAGGACACGTACAAGTTCATCTACGCAGAGCGCTCGACCGGCCCGGTCAGTCTCACGGTGCAGTACACCGCGCGCTACGACGGGAACGGGAAGGACGAGATTCGCTTTGAGGGCACGGCGGCGAAGGATGACAACACCGACGTCAGCGGCGTCCTCAAGCTCAAGGCGAGCGGAGCGGACGCGACCAAAATTTCTCTGCGTCAGACGCTCGCCCCGGACACACCGGTGCCGCGCTTGTTGCAAGGCTTGATTCGGTCGTTCGTCGAGAAGGAAGCGGCGGATGCGGCGAAGGACTACCTCGCCAACATCAAACGTTCGCTGGAGAGCTAGGTGCCCTTTCCTTTCCCTGTAGGGGCGACGCATGCGTCGCCCGCGAAGTGAGATGTCCGCTGCGGAAAAACCGGAGGGCGATGCATGCATCGCCCTCCGCTCAGAGAAAATCGACCGTCTCAAGAGGGAGAGGGAGTTAAAAGCGCCAACTTGCTTTCGAGGTCGGCCTTCACGCGCGGCCATTCCGCATCGATGATGCTGAAGTAGACCGAGTGTCGGTAGCGTCCGCTGTGAGTGACCATGTGATTGCGGAAGATGCCTTCCTCTTTAGCCCCGATCCGCAGGATGGCGTCGCGCGAACGTTGGTTGAGGGAGTCGGTCTTCAACTCGACCCGGATGCAGCCGAGCGTTTCGAACGCATGGCGCAGCATCAGATACTTCGCCTCGGTGTTGACTGCGGTGCGCTGCCACCGCGGTGCGATCCAGGTGTGGCCGATCTCGACGCGCCGATTGACGCCGTCGATGTTGCCGAAGCGTGTGCTGCCCACCGCGTGGCCCGACGCCGTGTCGATGGTGGCAAACGGCAACGACTCGCCTTTAGCTTGCTGTTGTAGCGCCAGCTCGATGTAGCGGCGCACGTCGTCAGGCGTGCGCAAGACTTGAGACGGATTGAAGCGCCAGATGGTCTCGTCCAGACCAACTTCGCTCAGGTGCGCGTGGTGCCGCTCGAGTGACAGCGGTTCGAGTCGAACGACGCGCCCTGCGAGGGTCACCGGCTGCACGACCATCGGTTCGCGGGTCATGAGTTCCATAGCGCCCCGCGAGTTATGCCAGCCCGCGCTGACGCGCAAGCGTGGTTCCACGGAGGTTGGAATGCGCGCTCAGCGCACCCGCACGCTCAGCACTTGATACGGCTGATACGGCAGATCGAATGTGTGCGCATCGATTCGCTGCGGTCGCCCGATGCGGGCTTCGAGAAAATCGACCAGCTCGACCGAACGCGCCGCCTTCGCGAGGCGCAGACGAGCGGTCCCGGCACTGCCGTTGGTTTCGTGCAAACGCAAGATGAAGCCGACACCGGTCTCGCACGGCGTCACCCAACTCGGCACCAGCGTGCCGAGATTCTCCAACCTGAGTGGCGCGGTGGGCAGTGAGTCGCCGGTGGCGAACAGCACCGGCGCGAACAGCGCATCGGCCGCCGCGGCGGTGCTCAGCACGTCCTCGCTGGTCGTTGCTACTTCGTGACGGCCGATGGCGAAGCGGAGGTGATGCTCACCCATGTCAGCGGTGGCATCGGGCAGCTTCGGACTGCGTAAGAGCGACACGGCGAGGTCGCCGTCACGACACGAGAAGCCGAACTTCGCTTCGGTGAGCAGCGCCAGGCCGTTGCCATCCTCGTGGGTCACCGCCGCCCAGCGGCTGCCCGGCACTTCCCACATCGCTTCGTCCGCGGGTATGCCCGGTAGCTGCGGGCGCTGAATCGAGCCGAACGGACACCCGAAGCGCGCCCACCGGCCGCGATACGCGGTCGGCACGTGAAACTTGAGCAGCCGATGCGATTCGCGCCAGTCGATGCGGGTCTCGACGCGTAAGTACCGACTGCCGGCCTCGAGGATATAGTCGACCCGCACGCGGCTCTTCTCACCGATGGCTGCTGCGCCGCGCAGCCGCGCGCGCACGGGGCCGCGTTCGACGACAGCGAGCTTGAGGGCGGTCGCGACCCGCTTGCCGGTTGTGAGACTGTAGTGATCGATGTCCCAGGCGTCGAAGTTGGCAGGCCAATCGACATACAGCGCGAAGCCCGCGACCCCTTCGAATGTGAGCGCGGTGCCGGCGATCGCCAGCGCGCTGAGCTGTCCGTCGCGATCGAACTCGACGCACACGATCCCGTTGTCGAGCACGGTTGACGAAACCTCGCGCATGGGCTCGCTGCGGCGGCTGTCGCGTAGCCGAGCGCTGCCGAGTGCCGGCAAGTCCAACGCGGCGAGTCGCGGCGCCTGCCTGCCGCGCGCCGGTAGTTCAACCACCACTGTGCGCGCAATGGGCAAGGGGTTGAAGACGAATTGCGCTCGGCTCTGGCCACGTCCACGCAACTCGGTCGCAGCTGCGCGCAGCTCGCGCTGCCCGATGGTGTCGAGTTCGGCGTTGAGTTGCTGATAGACCAACCCGATCGAGCTGCCGGGGAGCGCATCGTGAAATTGAGCGAACAACACGCGCAACCATGGGCTCTTGGCGCCCTCGCCGAGCGGCTGGCCACGTTGCACGACGCGCACGGCTTCGTGCGCTTGCAGCGCGGTTTCCGCTGCGCGGTAGCGCCGCTTGAATTCCGACTGCGTGGTGTAGGTGCCGCGATGGTATTCGAGGTACAGCTCGCCTTGATACACGGGTAGGCGACTGCGCACGCGCTGCAAGCGATCGAAGAAGGCTTCGCTGGTGGTCCACTGCGTGCGCGGCGAGCCGGCGAGGTTCTGCAGGCGGCGTGCGCGTTCGCACATCGCCTCGGTGAGGCCGCCGCCGCCGTCGCCGAAGCCGGTGGGCAGCAGCAACTCCGGATGGACGTCGGCCTGGCGATGATCGCGCATCGCGGTCACGAGGTTGTCGAGTTCGACCATGCCGTTGTAACCGGTGGTGCAGAGGTGCGCGAGCACTTCGCTGCCATCGTGGCCCCGCCACACGAAGCTGTTGTAGGGAAACTTCGTGATCTGCGACCAGGTCATCTTGGTGGTGTAGAAATACTTGATGCCGCCGAGCGCGAGAATCTGCGGCAGGGCGGCGGAGTATCCGAAGACATCGGGAATCCAACACACGGGACTGGGCGTGCCGCGCAGCGCTGCGATCTTGCGCTGCCCGTAGATGAGCGAGCGCGCCAGCGCCTCGCCGCTCGGCAGATTGTTGTCGGGCTCGACTTCGAATCCACCCATCACTTCCCAACGGCCGTCGCGGACGCGTTGGCGGATCTGCTTCATCAGCGCGGGGGCGTGCCGCTCGACTGCGCGATAGAGCGCGGGCTGGCTCTGCACGAAGGTCACGTCGCGGTAGCGCTCCATTAGTCGCAACACGGTGACGAACGAGTGCACGCCTTTGCGCTCGGTTGCCATCTCGGGCCACAGCCAGACGAGATCGAGGTGCGCGTGCCCGCACAATGCTGCTAACGGCTGCCAACTCTCGGCGGGCAGGCGTCGCGCCAGCGCTTGCAGTGCGGTGCCGAGCGCGGGAACGCCGCCGCTGACGAAGGCGTCGCACGCATCGTCCAAGCCGCGCAGCACCAGCCGCAACAGCGGTGAGCACGAGTCGAGCGGTCGCAGATGTCCAAACCCGCCGCTGCCCTTCACGCCGTCTTGCTTGAGCAGCACAGCGATCAGCTGGATGAAGGCGTCGAGATCCCAGCTCACACTCCACGCGAGTGGGTTGCGCACGCGCAAGCTGCAGGCGTCGAAGCGCAGTCCGTAGCGGCCGATCATGACGGCGTACATCCCGACGCCTGGCGGCCAGATGCCGGTCTGCCACGTCGAGCAATCGAGCCACACAGTGGTTGCACGATCGGGCAGCGGGCAGGTGCGATGCGCGAGATCGAGTCCGGCCCACGGTTCACCGCCGATGTACGCCGTAGTCTCGCCCTGACAGTCCCACTGCAAGAAGCGCCGCCCGTGCTCGTTGGCGCGCGCCGCCGGAACGCGCACGGCGAACCAGCGTTGATGCCACCCGCCGCCCGGTGGTCCGAACTGTTCGCCGGGCTTCACCGGCTGGAGTCGCTGCTGGCGCGCTCCACTGACTGGAATTGGCTCGACGTTGAGCGGCCCGCCGCGCACGTCGAGTGGCTGCACGCGCTGCCAAATCAAGGCATCGACTTGCGCCTTGGTTTGATTCACGCGCTGCGGGATCAATTGCGGCAGCGGGTTGCGCGTGCGAGCCATGGCGGCGCTGTAGCGAAGTCCGACGGCGAGGGCAACGAGTCGCGTGCGGCCGCGGGTCGCTCACCTCACCAAGTGCAGCGGTGGTGCAGCGGGTCCTTTACGTTTCTCAGATTCCGTTCTACGCTCCGTCTGTTTCGACGAAGGTTCAAGCGTGCAACTCATTCGCGATGGCGTGACATTGTTCTTCGAAGAGTGGGGAAGCGGCGGTCCGCCGCTGGTGTTCGTGCACGGCTGGTGTTGCGATCACACCTACTTCGGGCCGCAGGTGGAGCACTTCCGGCGCACGCACCGCGTCGTCGCGATGGATCTGCGCGGCCACGGACAGAGCGATCAGCCGCAACAGCCGTACACGATGCGGGCGTTCGCCGACGATTTGGTGTGGCTGTGCGCGCAGTTGCAGATTGAGAAGCCGGTGATCATCGGCCACAGCATGGGCGGCGTCATCGCGTTGGTGTTGGCGGCGGAGTTTCCGGGCGTGCCGTCGGCGATCGTCAGCGTCGACTCGCCGATTCTGCTGCCACCGTCGTTGTCGGAAACTCTGCAGCCGTTTCTGCAGGCGCTGCGCGGGCCGAACTTCCGCGCGGCGCAACAACAGTTCACCAGCGACATGCTCTTCATTCCGAGTGACGACGCCGCCCGCAAGGCGCGCATCATCGACGCGATGGCGTGTGCGCCGCAACACGTCATGGCCTCGGCCTTCGAGGGCCTTTTCGGTTTTGACCACGCCGCCGCGGTGGCGGCCTGCAGAGTCCCGTGGCTCGCGCTGTATGCCGCGCAGGCGACCAGCGATCTGCCGCGCATGCGCGAACTGTGTCCGCACGTAGTGACCGGCCAAACGGTCGGTGCCGGTCACTTCCATCAACTCGAAGTCCCTGAGCAGGTCAACGCCATGCTTGCGCGCTTCCTGACGGTGGCGTTGTCGTAGTAGCGTACACCATTCGCAGAGGAGGTCAGTATGACAACTGAACGTCGTTACGCGTGCCCGCCTACTGAAGTCGAATGGAAGGTTTCCGGGACGTTCGACACCGTGTTCGAGTGGGAATACGAGAACGGGCGCCAGCCGCTGCTGAATCTGTACGAGAAGGGCAAGAACCTGCAGTGGAACACGACCACCCGCATCGACTGGTCGCAAGATCTCGATCCGGAGAACCCGCAAGAGCTGCCCGACGAATCGATCTCGATCTTCGGCTCCGCGGTCTGGGAGCGGCTCACGCGCAAGGAGAAGGCGAACGTGCGGCGCCACTCACAGGCGTGGCAGTTGTCGCAGTTCCTCCACGGCGAGCAAGGCGCGCTGATCTGTACCGCGAAGATCGTGCAACAAGTGCCGAGTGTGGACGCCAAGTATTACGCCGCCACGCAGGTGATCGACGAGGCGCGCCATGTGGAGACGTACTCGCGGCTGCTGCACGAGAAGTTCGAGCTGGCCTATCCCATTACACCGACGTTGAAGCGGTTGCTCAACGACGTCCTCACCGATTCGCGCTGGGACATGACCTACCTCGGCATGCAGATCCTGATCGAAGGTCTGGCGCTGGCGGCGTTCGCGTCGATCCGCGACATGGCCAAGAACTCGCTGGCGGCCGCGGTGAACGCGTACGTGATGCAAGACGAGGCGCGCCACGTCGCCTTCGGGCGCTTGG
>JBGOUW010000525.1:0-3524 GCA_041477755.1 Binatia bacterium | reverse complement strand
TCTGCGCCGCTGCATCTATGGCCGAGAATCTGTCGCGCGGGAAGCGGACCCGGCACGCCCAACCGCGCCCCTGGCAACCGCGTCGCACCTCGACTACTGTCGCGCGCGTGAGTCACGCCACCATCGCAACGCCATCACCAACCGGCGAGCCCGAACGCTCGGCCGTGCGCCCGTGGTGGCTGCGGGCGATGCCGTGGCTGGGGCAGCCACCGGCGTTGACCAGCCGGCAGTGGAACGTGCTCGGGGTGTTGGGCGCCGCCGCCTTGATCGACAACTACGACCTCGGCGTGCTGGGCTTGGCGCTGCCGCAAATTCAAACCGGGCTCGGCGTGGCCGAAGCCGATGTCGGCGCGCTCACCGCGGTGGTCCGGCTCGGCGTGATTCCGGCACTCTTCATCACCGTGCTCGCCGACCGCACCGGACGGCGCCGGCTATTGCTGGCGACGATCCTCGGCTTCACCGTCTGCACGTTTCTGACCGCTTTCGTTCGCTCCGCGACAGAGTTCGTCATGCTGCAGTTTCTCGCCCGCGTGTTCATCGCCGGTCAGGGAATGTTGGCCGTCGTCGTGATCATCGAAGAATTTGACGCCAACGTCCGCGGCTGGGGCATCGGCATGATGGGCGCGCTCGGAGCGCTCGGGCATGGACTCGCCGCCATCATCTTTTCGGTGGTGAATCTACTGCCGTTCGGCTGGCGTGCACTCTACGTGGTCGGGGTTGCCCCGTTGCTGCTAATCGCCTGGTTCCGCCGCACGCTCAGCGAAACGCCGCGCTTCGAGCATCACCGGACCACGCGCGCGACGGCATCCGGCCTGCACGCGGCGTTGCAGCCCTTCCGCGATCTCGTCCGCATGTATCCGGGCCGCATTGTCGCCCTCTGCGCGGCACTCCTTCCGGTCGCCTTCGTGTTCGAGACCAGCACGCTCTTCGCCTCCAAGTTTCTCCAAGAGATCCATCACTACTCGCCCGCCAACGTGGCGGTGATGTATCTCACCATCGGCGTCCTCGCGCCGATCGGCAACGTGGTGGCCGGTTCACTCGGCGACCGCTTCGGCCGCAAGCGCATCATGATCGCCGGCTCGCTGGTGAACGCGGCCGCAATTGCCGGCTTCTATCACGTTGCCGGCTTCTGGGTGCCTTTGACGTGGGGGCTCATGGTCATGACGTTGACCATGGTGCTGGTGTTGTTCGCAGCGCTCGGCGGCGAACTGTTCCCGACCTCCTATCGCTCGACCGCATCGGGCGTGCGCGCGGTCGTCGCCACGCTCGGCGCCGCACTCGGCCTGTGGGTCGAGGGACAGCTCTACGGCGTCGTCGGCAGCCACGCCGCCGCCATCACGCTCATGCTGGTCGTTGTGCCAATCGCTCCGCTCATCATCGCCCTGACGCTACCAGAGACCGCGGCACGGGAGCTGGAAGAAGTGTCGCCCGAACGATCGCTTTAGACCGGAGCGCACGCAATCGCGCCGCAGTCCATCAACGCGCGGGTCGCGTCGCGCGCTTGGGCGATGCGTTTCGAGACCTCGGCGAACAACTCGTCCGTGGTGCGGCCGCGTCGTGCCATGCCGGCCGCTTGGGCGGTGAGCGGCGTCGCTGGCGACGACGCCGAGCGGATTGACACCGCTGGCCTTCAACAAACGATAGACCGACACGTTCGCGGCGCCCACGCCGATCATCGCGATCCTAATCTGCCCGAGCTCCTTGCCCACCACCTTCAGTGCGTTGAGCAACGCGGCCAACAGCACCGTCGCGCTGCCCTGCTGATCGTCATGCCCCACGGGAAGGTTCATCGCGGCCCGAAGCTGATCGAGAATGCGGAAGCATTTCGGTTGCGCGATGTCTTCGAGGTTGATGCCGCCGAACGACGGCTCCAGATACTGCACGGTCCAGACGAACTCGTCGGGATCCTTCGTTCCGAGGCAAATGGGCACGGCGTCGACGCCGCCCAGGTACTTGAACAGCAAGGCCTTGCCTTCCATCACCGGCAGCGCGGCTTCCGGCCCGATGTCGCCGAGACCCAGCACGCGCGTGCCATCGGTGACGATGGCCACGCAGTTGCCCTTGTTCGTGTGCTCGTACACGAGGCTCCGGCTGCGCCTGAATCGCACGGCACGGCGCGGCTACGCCGGGCGTGTACCAGACGGCGAAGTCGTTGAAGTCGCGGATTGGACACTTCGGCAACATCTGCACCTTCCCTTTGTAGAAGGGGTGCAACCGCATGGCGTCCTCGGACGGCTTCGTGGCCTTCGCGAGCAGCTCCGCTTTCGTCGGCATGCCGAGTGTCTCCACTTTTAGGTTGCGCCGTGCGCGGTCAGATAAACCACGCACGCTTCGACACTGACGAGCTTGGGATAGTCGGCTTCCGGGATGTCGATCCCGAGCTCGGTATGTATCGTTATCACGAAGTTCATGAAGTCGACCGAATCGAGATCGATCTCATCGCGGATAGCCGCGCGCGGGTCGAGTCGACCGAGATCCGCCTCGGGAGCGACTCGCGCGAGCGCCCCCAGCACCACGCCCTTGATGGCTTCACTCGTCACAGCTTCTCCGGTTCTTGCAGCAGACGATCGATGGCCGCGAGGAAGCGACCGCCGCGATGGCCGTCGCTCGCCCGATGGTCGGCGGACAACGTCGCGGCGATCACCGGACGAGTGCCGAGCATCCCGTTGACGGCCCACGGCTGCTCGATCAGCTTTCCAAAGCCGACCAGCGCAACCTGCGGGGGATATATCACGCCGAAGACACTCTCTACGCCTTGCTCTCCGAGATTGGTCACGGTGATCGTCGCATCGGCAATCTCCGAGCTGCGGAGCACGCCGGCGCGTGCGCGCTGCACGAGGTCGAGCATCCGCCGCATGACGTCATCGAGAGGCAAGCGGTCGACGTCATGGATTGCCGGCGCGACTAGTCCGCCTTGGCGCAACGAGATCGCCACGCCGATGTGAACGCCCGCGCCCGGCTTGAACACGCTATCGACCCAGAAGCCGTTGACCTCCGGCACCTCGGGAATCGCCAAGGCCACCGCTCTGATGAGCAGCGCCGAATACAGCAGTCTGTCGGTCACGGGGCGCTTGAGGTTCTCGGCCGTCAACCACACCATCGCTCGGCTCATGTCGATGTGCGTCGCAAGATAGTAGTGGGGAATCTCACGCTTCGAGCGCGCCATCGCCGCGGCGATCGCTTTGCGCATCGCGGCAAGGCGCAATGCCGTCAGGTTCGCCGGAGGGGGCGGGGCCGCCGATGGCGGTGCGGTGGTTGGCGCAGCGGCGGTGCGCCCAGCGGCGTGTTCGACATCCTGCTTGGTGATCGCGCCGCCGTCGCCGGTTCCCGTCACCGTGACAAGATCCACGCCTAGCTCCTGTGCAAGTCGGCGGGCGACCGGTGACACGCGGGGCCGGCGCGAAGGAACGGTGGCGGCCACAGCGAACGGCGGTGCAGCCGGTGGAGGTGGTGGCGGCGGCTTGGTTTCGACCACGCCCGCTGCGGAGGCCGCCACCGTCGCTGCCTCAGCGCCGGAACGCAGG
>JBGOUW010000436.1:0-4364 GCA_041477755.1 Binatia bacterium | reverse complement strand
CGCCCACGCCTGTTCGGCGCTACGGCGTTCACGGACTGCACGGTGGCGATGGTGACCAGCGAGATGATGGCGACGCTGATCAGCGACTCGCCGCCACAATCGGTGATGCGCATCATGTCGTACAGCTGGCGGGCGCTCAGTCGCCTGCTGTACCAGAAGTGCTGCCTGCTGGGCCTACGCCTGGAAGACCGCCTCAAGCGGGAGCTGGGCGTACTCGCGCGGGACTTCGGCCGCGAGCATGACGGCGGGATGGTGATTGATCTGCCGCTCACGCACGCCGACCTCGCCGAATTTGCGATCGCCTCGCGCGCCAATGTGGCGCGCGTGATGAAACAGTTTGAGCGCAACGGCCTGGTGTCGCGCCTCGGCCGTCGAGTCTTCCTCACGCCGACCTTCTTCGATCGCGATCAGAACCCGGACTTCGACCGGCTGCTCGCCACTGATTTGCTGCGCCCACCCTCGCAGCGTCTCGCCTAACACAAAGAAACCACACACGGCTGTGCCGAACGGCACAGCCGTGCATAGACGCGTTCTCGCCCCGTCTCGTATCGTGCGTGCGTGAGAGCCGATGCGGGACGGCGGGGCGGCGACGACCACCAAAACCAAATGGACGCCATGCACATATTGACCGAACTGATCGCTGAGCACTTGGGCGTCGACGCCAGCGAGATCACCGCGGAGACCAATTTCGCCGACGACCTTGGCGCCGACTCACTCGACGTCGCCGAGATCGCCATCGCGGTCGAAGACCGCTTGGGCATCACGCTCGACGACGCGGAACTCGATCGCATCCGCACGGTGGGACAGGCGGTAGAGATGCTCGACACCAAACTGCGCCACGCCGATGCGCTACGCAGCGGGCGGTCGCGCGCATCCTGACCGGACAACGGACGAGAGGATGAAGGGTCGATGATCGACGACGCATTTTCGCTACAAAGCAGCGAGGACTTTGACGAGTTTCTGTGGCCACTCACCAACGCGACCTGGCCATTGAACTGGACGCGGCTGGCGGAGGAGCATCACCTGCGGCGTCGCCTGCAGGACATCCTCGCCCACGTGCACGAAACCCACGTGGCACCGCGCCTGCGCCGACTCGGTAACGCCGCCAGCGCGGACGCGATTGCACAGATCACCCAGAGCGTGATCGCCGGACCCGTGGATGGGAATCTGTGGGAGCGCAGCTTGCGCGACTCGGTGCCGCGCGCACTCCGCGACGAGTGGCAAGCGCTCTGCGCTGAGTTGCGGGGGTTGTGCGATCCACCGGTGGTGGCGCGCAGCGCGCGCGAGAAGCGCTAGTGCCGGTGGCGGATCATGCCGCGGCGACCTCGATCACCGAAATCTCGCGCGGCGCGAACAACCGGATGCGTTGCCCCGTCACCCCCAGACCGCGATTGACATAGAGGAAGCACCCGTTCTTTTCGAACAGCCCTTGATCGAACGGCGTCACGAAGCGCGCCAGGCCGCGCGGGCGGCCGCCGAACCACGGCATCGCTACCTGCCCGCCATGAGTGTGTCCCGACAGCGTGAGCCCGATCCCGAGCGCCGCCGCGTGACTGAATGGCTCCGGGCGATGCGACAGCAGCAGCACCGGCTCTGTACTGGAAAGCTGCGACTCCAGCGCAGCGAGTCCCTGATGACGGTGAACCCCGCGCGCCCAGTCGCGCCCAACGTCGTCAACGCCAACAATGTGCAAGCGCGTACCGCGCACCTCAACCGTCGCGATCGCGTTGCGCAATATGGTGAACGGCGTGTATTGCCGCAGCTCGGCCTCGACACGGTCCGCGCCGGCATAGTGATCGTGGTTACCCAGAATGGCGAAGACGCCCAGGCGGGCGCGTAGCGCCGCCAGGATTGGCAATTGCGTCGAGAGATTTGCGGCCGGTCCGTCCGCGATGTCGCCGGTGATGCAGATCAGGTCCGGATCGAGGGCGTTGACGCGGGCGACAAAGCGCTGCAGCTGCGCCGCAGTGAGATTCTGGCCGATGTGAATGTCGCTGATCTGCGCGATGCGCAATCCCTGCAACGCCGGCGGATAGGCGAGCGGGACGCGCAACTGCGTGACCGTGAGACGCCACTGCCCAATCGTATAGCCGTAGGCAAACGCCAGCGTGATTGTGCTCACCCCGGTCACCGAGAACCAGTGAAAGAGGCCGTCAATCGCCGAGCGGGCCGAGCTCATGACGACGGGCTGCGTCGTGCCGGCTTCGACCGTGAGTGCACCCAGCAGCAGCCGCACGGTCGCCCACCCAAGCGTACTCAACCCGAGAAACACGGCACAAAATAGCGCCGTGAACGCCACGCCCGAGTAGCCCCGCAGCACTCGCGCTTGCCAGCTGCGTCCGTCGCGCTGGCCACGCATTGTGCCGATCACCTTGCGATTGATCGCGTAGAGCGTGAGCGCACCCGCGAAATGAATCGGCGCCGGCAACGGATGCCCCAGCACGGACACGAGCCATGCACCGGTGACCCACTGAGCCAGACTCACCCCCGCCAGCAGGAGCGCGAAGAAGTGACCGAAGAACCACACGACGGCGGCCTGCCACAGCTGCCCCAGCGGTGGCCGCGACGATTGTACAAACGACATGGGACGTAGAGTAACCAAAAGGATGGTCGCACGCCACCGCTAGACGCCTTTGCGACGTTTCGCTACCCTCCCGCCATGCTGCGCCAAGTGATCGTGCGCGACGCTCGTGTCATCGTCGCCATGCTCGTCGCTCTCGCGCTACCGGCGGCGGCCCGCAGCGCGGCGGCATTCTCTCTGAACAGCAGCGCGTTTCCGCGCAAGGGTACGATCCCCCAGAAGCATACCTGTGACGGCTCGGATACCGCCAAGGATCGCGGCGACGGCGACATGAACGCCGGGACCTCGCCGGCCCTGGAGTGGCAAGACCCGCCGGCCGGCACTAAGGCGTACGCCCTGGTCGTCGACGATCTCGATTGGCCGAGCGGGTCGCGGGTGCATTGGTTGTTGTTCGACATACCAGCCCAGGCCACGGCGCTGCCCGAGGGCGTGCCCAAGAGCGAGACGCTCGCTGACGGGAGCCGGCACGGCCGCAACGACTTCCGCAATCCGTTCTATCAAGGACCATGTCCGCCGCGCGGCGATTCACCGCACCAGTACCTGTTCACTTTGTACGCCCTCGACACGCCGACAGGTTTGCCACCGGGGGCCAACAAGTCACAGCTGATGCAAGCGATTCAGAAGCACACGCTCGCAACCGCCGAGTTGACTGGCAAGTACGCGCGCTAGTTCGTCGCGGTCTCCGGCGCCAACGCCCGTACCGGCCCGGCCGGTGCCCGCACCATGAACGCGCCGGCGGCGATCAGGCAGACAAGCGCACCACCCGCTAGCGCCCACGGCGTCCCCCACTGCGCCGCGACCACCCCAAGCAGCAGATTGCCAAAGGTGGCCGTGCCTTGGTGCATCAGTGTGTACACACTCATGACCCGCCCGCGATAGCGATCTTCCACTTGCAACTGAATCAACGAGTTCGTGGAATTGAAATAGAGAATGCCACCGACTCCCACCAGCGTCAGCAGCCCCAACGCCGGCCAAAACGATCGCACCGCCGAGTAGAGCAACAGCATTGTCGAGAACGCCATCACCGTGATCGGGAGCAAGCGTCGATAGGCGTCGCGGCCGACCCGGAACGCAGCGAGTACCAAACCCCCACTGCTCGCTCCGACGCCGGCCGCGGCAATCAACAGGCCGTACTGCCACGCGTTGGCGCCGAGCACGGTGTGCGCCATCGCCGGTAGGAAGTTGCGATACGGCACGCCAACCGAGCTGATCACCCCGACCAGTAGTAAGATCGGCCGGATAGCGTCGTGCCGCCACACATAGCGCAATCCATCCGCGATCGCCGTAAGGCCTTCCGCGTGCAGACGAGCGGGCACCGCGAACGCCGGCCGGATCGTCACCAGCGTCCAGATCACGGCGATGTAGCTGACCGCGTTGATCAAGAAGCAATAGCCTTCGCCAACCGCGGCGACGATCAGACCGCCGATCGCGGGGCCAATCACGCGCGCAATATTAAAGGCCGATGAATTGAGCGCAATCGCGTTGCCGACACTCTCCGGTCCGACCAACTCGACCACGAACGCCTGGCGCGCCGGCACGTCGAACGCGTTGATCGTTCCCAACACGGCTGCCAGCGCGATGACCTGCCACGCCTGGATGTGGCCGGCCAATGTCAGCAGCGCCAGCGTCAGCGCCTGCGCCAGCGACAGCGTCTGCGTGAACAAAATGAGCCGGCGCCGATTGACCCGGTCACTGGCCACGCCGCCGAGCAACACGAACAACAGCAGCGGCGCGGAGGCGGCGGCACCGAGCAGTCCCAACATGAACGGCGAGTCCGTGAGCT
>JBGOUW010000624.1:0-2796 GCA_041477755.1 Binatia bacterium | reverse complement strand
GTGCGCGCAGCAAGAGCGGCCAGGTGGCGATGACGATCATGGTCGCCCAAGTCAACGCGATCAGGAATGGCCGCACAATCCAGAAGCTCGCGGCGATCAGTATGGCGAGAGCGAGCAGTTGAAGCGCGGCACGGGCGAGGTCTGGCGACCGATCGGTTTGCATTCTCTCTCACTTCGCCTTGAAGCCGGCGCGGGCTTTCTCGAAGATCGCGCTGATCTGCTTCGCCATCATGCCCCGCCCAATCGCCTGCTTCGCCGACGCACCGAAGCCGCCCAGCTGATCGGTGGTGGTGCGGTTGAGGTACACGACCACCGTCCCGTTCTCGACCGGCAGCAGCGCGGCGACAGCCTGCGTGTCGTTGTATCCAGCGCTCACGTAGAAGTCGCGGTCCGCGATCACGTAGGCATCGTCGAGTGGCATTGCGAGGCGATGCCGCAGAGCGAAGTTGGGCCGACCGCTCATTGCGTAGCGGATGCAGAAGAAGTGTTGCGTGAGCCCTGGCGGGACGCCCTGCGGATAGTTCATCAGGACATCGTAGAAGGTGGCGGCGTATTTCTTGATTCCTTTGGCGGCTTCGGTGGCGCGGCGCAGATCGTCCGCCGGCTGCGATTGCTTGCCTTTGCCGCGGTCGTACGGCGCGATGCCCGCCAACCCTTGCGCACGATAGGCCTGGTAGCGGGCGAGCAGCAGTCGCCGCGCCGCATCTTCGACCTGCGGCTGCCCCGCGCCGCCAGCGCTCTTGAGCGCCGTGAAACCGGCGATCTCCGTGGTGGAAAGATTCAACGTGTCGCCGGGCTCCGCACTGAGATAGCGCTGCGCCTCCTTCTCGCCACCCGGTTGCAGCACGACCGCCTTGAAATCATCGAGCGTGCCCTCACCGTTGATCTCGGTGGCCGACTGGACCTGCGGATCGTTGCGGGAGTTCGGGCCCGCTTTGAAGGAGGCGACGAGCGTCTGCACCGGTGCCTTGACGAGGAACACCATGACCGCGGCGAGCTCCCGATCGGAGGTCTCCTTCGTGGTCGTGTTGACCAACTCGCCCGTGCGCACCCGTTGCACGTCGTCCTTGCTGAGACCGAAATCGGCCGCCAGCTCGTCCAACGTCGGTACGGCAAACGCCGGTGCACCCGCGCCACACAGCACGGCGAAGGCGCACAGCGCGATTGTTGCGACCTGAGCGCCGCGAGCCGTGGTCTTCCCTGTCAATGAATGTTGCATGTCTCCTCCCTTCGTTGGGTCCTCAACGTGCATTGTGGTGCCGGCGTCCCACCTACACGCTCCCATCTCGCAGATGTTCATCACCGACGCTGCGCGAGTGTATGGCGCGCCGCAGAGTCGCGAAGCTTCGGCCGCGCAGTCTAGACGGCTAGCCGGCTGCGCGACAAGGGCCGATCGTCGTGCGATGAACACCCGCCCAACTCCTGACGCCAGGCAGCGGGACGCGCTTGCCGGTTCCGCCACGTTGGCGTCATCCGCGAGATACTCGACCCGCCCTGGTCGACATGGTTCACCCTCGTGTACCGAGTGGCATGCCGTTTGCCTCATAGACTACTGGGGAGCACTCCAATGTCCGCTGTTTTGCCGCCCAGACCGCATGAGACCGCGACGCTGTCGAAATCGACCGGGGCTCTGGGGGAGGACGGCGGGCGCGATGAGTGGCGAGGTCGGCACGAGTCCTTGCTGATCGATCGCTTCCGTTCCGGATCGTGGATCATCCTCTACGGGCTGGTGTTGTTCGCGATTGGCGATGTGTGGCGCCAGGTTCCCGCGATGCGCGAACTGCTGCTGATCAAGCTCGGGCAGATTGCCGCGGTCGTGGTTCTGCTTCTTGCCCTCGAACGAGCGAGTTGGGCACGGCACGTGCGATTGTTGGCCGTGATCGGCAGCGCCCTTCTCTTTGTCACGATGGCGGAGTCGGGCATCCTGCGACAGGAATTCGTCGTGCTGCCGATGCTCGCCGCCGTGTTTCTCGTGGTCCACGCGATCACGTTCCCGTGGGGTGCCTACTGGCAATTCGGCGCGGCGGTTAGCGCGACCGCGGCGATCCTCTGGAATGTCCACGCCGTGAGCGGGTCGCTCGCTCCCATAGTGGGCTATCCAGCCGCGGTGCTGGCCGTCGCCTTCGGTGCATCCATCTACGTCGCCGCGCAGCTCGAACGCTTTCACATCACCGTGGAGCGTCAGAACGCTGCGCTGCGTTGGCGCTCGGCTGCATTGGAGTCGGCGGCCAACGGCATCGTCATCACCGATCTTGCCGGAGACATTGTGTGGACCAATCCCGCCTTCACCGATCTCACCGGGTACGCCTCCGCCGAGGTGATCGGGCACAACCCGCGAATTTTGAAGTCGGGAAAACAGGAACCCGTATTCTATCGGGACTTGTGGCAGACGATCACGTCCGGCCGGGTCTGGCGTGGTGAGATTATCAACCGGCGCAAGGACGGCAGCCTCTACAATGAAGAGATGACGATCACGCCCGTGCGCCACGCCGACGGTGAGATCGTGAACTTCATCGCCATCAAGCAGGACGTCAGTCGGCGCAAGCAAGCCGAGGACGCCTTACAGCGGAGCGAGGCGCACTTTCGCTCGCTGATCCAGAACGGCCTCGACTTGATTTCCGTGTTGGATACCGATGGGCGCTACCACTATGCGAGCCCGTCCCACGACCGCATCCTTGGCTATCGCCCCGAAGAATTGATCGGCAAGAACGTGTTCACGCTCATTCATCCAGATGACAGTCCAGCGGCGTTGATGGCGTTTGCGCAAGGCACGACGCACCCAGACACTAGTAGAGG
>JBGOUW010000619.1:0-2822 GCA_041477755.1 Binatia bacterium | reverse complement strand
TACGCGTCGTCACCCGTTTGCGAACGAATGCGATCGGCGACTTCGCGCTGCAGCATCAGGACCAGTCGGGAGAACAAGTCGGCGTGATCGAGCAGCTGGAACAGCACCGGCGTCGAGATGTTGTACGGCAGGTTGGCAACGACGATGGTCGGCGCGACGCACAGCGCGCGCAGATCGGCTTTGAGCACGTCGTGCTCGACCACCGTCACGTGCGCCTGATCGGCGAAGCGCTCCCGCAGTCGCGCCGCAAAGTCGCGGTCGAGCTCGATCAGGCACAAACGGCGGCAGCGCCGCGCCAGCTCGTCCGTCAATGCGCCCAGACCAGGTCCGATTTCGAGCACGGATTCCGCGCCCGTCAGTTGCGCCAGATCAACTATGCGGCGAATGATGCCGGGATCGGCAAGCAGATGTTGCGCTAGACGCTTGCGCGGACGCCGGTCAATTGCCGCCAGTTCGCGTCGCAACTTGCCGCGCGGCGTCGCCCCTGCGTGACGCGGCATTACAGTTCCAGATCGGCCGAGGCGTTGAGCGTGAACGGATCGCAGTCGCCGCGCGCCAGGCGCCAGCTGCCGGCGTACGCAATCATCGCGGCGTTGTCGGTGCAATAGCGAAACGACGGCATGCTCACGGCGAGGCCGAACTTCGCGCCGGCCGCGAGCGCACGTTCGCGCAAGCGCGAATTGGCCGCCACCCCACCGGCGATCACCAGCCGCTGCGCACCCACGTCGTTTGCCGCGGCCAGCGTAGTGTCGAGCAACTGATCGACGACGGCTTCCTGAAAGCTCGCGGCAACGGCGGCGATCGCCTCGCCCGCCGGAACGTGCCCGCGCACGTATTGCCACACCGCCGTCTTGAGCCCGCTGAAGCTGAAGTCGAACCGTCGCCCGCTGCGCCCGGGTTTGATGCGGGCGCGCGGAAATCGGATCGCCTCACGATCGCCACTGCGGGCGAGATCGTCGATCGCGCGGCCGCCGGGAAAGCCGAGGCCAAGAATCTTGGCGACCTTGTCGAACGCCTCGCCGGCAGCGTCGTCGCGCGTCAGACCGAGACACCGATAGCAGCCGTACCCCTCGGCCCAGTACACACTAGTGTGGCCACCCGAGACCAACAACACGAGATAGGGGAACGCCACCTCGGCTTCGAGCTGCGGTGAGAGCAGATGGCCTTCGAGATGATTGACGCCGACCAGCGGCAGCTGGCGCGCGAAGGCGATCGCCTTCGCCGTGCTCAGTCCGACGAGCAGCGATCCCACCAGTCCCGGTCCCGCCGTGACCGCGATGCCGTTGACATCCGTCAGCGTCACGTGAGCCTTGCTCAGCGCCTGTTCGATCACGGGAACGATGGCGCGCAGGTGCGAGCGCGAGGCCAGCTCCGGCACGATGCCGCCGTATTTCTGGTGCACGGCATCCTGCGATGCCACCACACTCGATCGCACGTCGCGATCGACCAACACCGCGGCCGCGGTATCGTCACACGAGCTTTCAATGCCGAGGACGATCATGGGTCACGGTGCCGTCGCATTCCCTCCCAGCCGAGTGATGCCGGCGGAGGCAGCGCCGTTGTGCGGATCCATCGCAAAGGCTTTGCGATAGACGGCGCGGGCGTCTGGGAAGCGGCCGACCGCTTCGAAGGCCGCGCCCTGCAACGCATACGCGCGCGCGGCCCACGGGCGATCATCGCGCGCGCTGAGCAGCGCCGCCTTGTCGGCAAATGCGATGGTCTGATCATAATTGTGCTTCTCGTAGTGAACCCGGGCGAGAAAGTAGTAACCGTAGGCGTTGGATGGATCAATGGCGAGCGCGCGCTCGATCCGATCGAGCGCGTGATCGTAGTCTTCCCGCACCAGCAGAGTGCGTCCGTCCTCGATCAAGCGCAACGACGCGGCGACGTTTGGGCGCGTGGCGTCGGTAATCTTGGGGAGCAGCGAGGGCAGCTCGGCCTCCTCCGCTTCCGGCGATGGCTCGGGCGTCGCCGTCGCGGTGGGTGTCGCTTCGTCGGCAGTCGCCGGCGGGCTGGTTGGCGTCGCAATGGCCGGTGACGTGCGCACCACGAGCGGCGTGGCAGCGAGGCGCTCGCGTTGTGGCCGCGGCGGGGCCAAGCAGCTCGCCAGCGCCAGCACGACCAACACCAAGACTCGGCGGTCACTCGACATAGTCAGGCGCGTGGGTAACCGGCGCGGCGCTGGGCGCTTCGCTGGGGGCATGCAGATGACATGGCTGGGTGGGTTCGTAGCCGCTGAGAAAAGCTTCTTCAATCACCTCGGCACAATTCGGCGTCGCCACCTCACCGGTCAGATCGTCGATATTGACCAGCGTGACGCCGGGCGGCGGCAGAAAGGGCGTCTCCGGTTGGCCGGCGGTCGCGCGCTTCATGAAGTCTGTCCAGATCGGCAACGCCGCTTCGCCACCCGCGAGGCCAACCGGTTTATTCTGATCGAAACCGACCCAGACGACGGCGAGCAGATCCGGCGTAAAGCCGGCGAACCAGGCGTCGTGATAATCGTTGGTGGTGCCGGTTTTTCCCGCGGCCGGGCGTTTGAAACCGAGGCGACGTGCCGCCTTGCCGGTGCCGTGATCGAGCACGCCTTCCATCACGTGGATGAGCAGATACACCGGCGCGGGATCGATGACGCGCTCGACCTCGAACGGGTTGCGCTCGATCGGCGTACCGCTCCGGTCGAGGACGCGTTTGACCGATAGCGGCGTCGCCTTGAGGCCTTGATTGGCGAGCACGCCGTACGCCCGCGCGATTTCCAGCGGGGTCACCTCCACCGCACCGAGGGCCAGCGACGGCACCGCGGGCAAGGGGCTGGTGATGCCGAG
>JBGOUW010000090.1:0-12398 GCA_041477755.1 Binatia bacterium | reverse complement strand
GACGGAAGATTCTTCGCCGCGAAAATGCGATGGCTCAGAATGACACCGTGCGACTGCAGGGAACAAATCAAACTGACCCACTACCGTTCGAGCAGCTGCTTGAAGAAGCGGCAGCGCCCGCCTGCGGATACAGCAGCGCGGTGGGACCAATCACACAGGCAGTACTCAGGCTCGTCAGTGGAAGGCCGGCACGTAGTTTGTTGTATGGGCCGCGATCGGTGCGCAAGCCGCACGAGCGTTCGATCGGAGTAAGGAGGCACTGCGTGTCGGATCCAGCGCCAAGCCGCCTGGTATCTCCGGTTCAGGCGTACCTGGAGCGCCTGTATGGCAAGTACGCCGGGCTGAACGACGGGACCGTCGCCACGTACATCCCTGAGTTGGCGAAGGCGGACCCGCAGTGGTTCGGAATCTGTCTGGCCACCATCGACGGCCAGATCTACGAAGTCGGCGACACCCGGCAGCCGTTCACCATCCAGTCGATCTCCAAACCCTTCGTTTACGGTCTGGCGCTCGAGGATGTCGGACACGATGCGGTGCGCAAGAAAATCGGCGTCGAGCCCAGCGGCGATGCGTTCAATTCGATCAGCCTTGCCCCCAACACCGGCCGCCCGCTCAATCCGATGATCAACGCGGGCGCCATCGTGGCCAGCTCGCTGGTGGCCGGGCGTTGCGCGCAAGACAAATTGGACCGGCTGTTGGCCATGCTCTCGATGTATGCCGGACACCCGCTCACGATTGACCACGAAGTGTACGCGTCCGAAAAGACCACCGGGCATCGCAATCGGGCCATCGGGCACATGCTGCGTAACTTCGGCATTCTCGTTGACGATCCTGAAGCGGCATTGGATCTTTACTTCCAGCAGTGTTCGGTTGCGGTCGATTGCCGCGATCTGAGTCTGATGGCGGCGACTCTCGCCAACGGTGGGATCAATCCGGTGACCGGCGAGCGGGCCGTTGGCGACGAAGTCGTCACCAGCATGCTGAGCGTGATGACAACCTGTGGCATGTACGACTATGCGGGCGAGTGGGTGTATGGCGTCGGCATGCCGGCCAAGAGCGGGGTGGCCGGCGGCATCGTGGCGGTCTTGCCCGGGCAACTGGGGATCGGCGTGTTCTCGCCGCGCTTGGACGAACGCGGCAACAGCGTGCGCGGGCTCCAGGTGTGCAAGGACCTTTCGACGGACTTCTTCCTCCACTGCCTACGCGTGCCGCGCTCAGCGCGCTCCGCCCTGCGAGGGCAGTACCCCTTGTCAGAAGTCAGCTCGAAGCGACGGCGCAATGAGGCGGATCGCACGCGACTGGATACCGTCGGCCAGCGCGGGCGGGTCTACGATCTCCACGGCGACCTTGGTTTCGCGGCGATCGAGGCATTGATCCGCACGCTGGTGGAAGCCGGCGACGGGCTCGACTTCGCGATCATCGATCTCAAGAAGGTGACGCTGATCGAGGAATCGGCCGCCGAGGTCTTGTGCGACCTCTTGCTCACCTTCGCGGCCAGCGACAAGCGCGTTGTGTTCGCCCACGTCGATGACCATTCGCGGCTTATGCGACGCCTTGATGAACAACTCAGCGCTCAGGGTCAGCACGCGATACTGCTGACGTTTCCGGATCTCGATCTCGCGATCGAGTGGTGCGAGAATCGCCTGCTCGGCGTGTCCGGTTCCCACCATGGTGAGGCACCGGCACTCTCACTCAGCGAACACCAAATTTGTTGGGGAATGCCCGCGGACGCGGTTGCGCAGTTGGAAACCCGCGTCGAACGCCGGCGCTACGACCGTGGCGCGCTCATCGTGCGCAAGGGTGATGCCGCCGACCACATCTACTTGCTCATGAGCGGTGAGGTGAGCGTCACCATCGACTTGCCCAACGGTCGGGTCAAGCGACTGGCGACCATGTCGCCAGGCATGACCTTCGGCGAAATGGCGGTGGTGGACCGCACGCGTCGGTCGGCGGATGTGCGGGCGGACACGGCGGTAGAGTGTTGCGCGCTCTCCACTGCGGCCTTCGATCGGCTGGGTGAAACACACCCGACGATCAAAGCGGCGGTGCTTGAGAATCTGTTGCGCAATGTGTCGCGGATGGTGGTCCGGCTCAATCAGGAAGTCGCGACACTGGCTCGCTGAATCCGGCCGCGTCTTCTATCGGATTCCTAGTGCCTCCATCGCCACTTGTTTGGTGCGCTTGAAATCCGCTTTGCCGGACGGCGAGCGGTACACCTCGTCGACGATCACCACGTGCTTCGGTACCTTGTAGCCGGCGAGCTGGCCCTTGACGAACTGTTTGAGCGCGTCGGCGTCGATGCGACCGACCGTGCTCGACACCACCGCGGTGATGGCTTCGCCCCAGCGCTCGTCGGGCACGCCGACGACCACGCTGTCCTTCACTCCGGCGAACCGCTTGACGACTTCCTCCACTTCCTCGGGGAACACCTTCTCGCCGCCGGTGTTGATGCACACCGAGCCACGCCCGAGCAGCGTTAGGGTGACGCCGTCGTCATTCACCATTGCCCAGTCACCCGGGATCGAGAAGCGGCCCCCGTCCGCCTCGACGAACGTCCGTGCGCTCTTCTCTGGATCCTTGTAGTAGCCGACCGGCTGCGCGCCGCCGACCCCGACGAGACCCTTCGCGCCGGGTTTGATCTCAACCACTTTGAGGTGCTCATCAAACAACTTGGTCTTAGGCGTGATCTGGAACTTCGCCGTCGCCGACGAGCCGTCCTTGGTGGTGATCGACATGCCCATGCCGACGGCCTCGGAGGAGCTGAAGGCGTCGATCAGCATCATGTTCGGGTTGTACTTGAGCAGACCCTGCTTGGTCTCCTCGCTCCACATCACGCCCGATGAGGTCATCATCGCGACCGATGAAATATCGTACGGGCACTGCGCGGTTTCCAAGGCGCGCAGCATCGGCTTAGCGAACGGATCACCGACGATGGTGAGGGCGGTTGGCTTGGTGCGGTCGACCACTTCCCAGAAGCGCGCCGCATCGAACGTCTTCGGGTCGTCGACGATGATCACGGTGCCACCGGTCATCCACGAGATCATCGCGGTGAACCAGCCGGTGCCGTGCATGAGCGGCGGCCCGATGAGCGTCCGCAAACGCAGCGGCGGCGCCGTCACGTATTCGGCGAGCGCCGCCATGTCCGCGGGCGGTTGGCCGAGGCCGCCGGCGGCGAAGCGGTAGTAGAGATCGTCCTGCCGCCACATCACGCCCTTCGGCATGCCGGTGGTGCCACCGGTGTAGAGGAACATCATGTCGTCGCCACTGCGCGGCACTGTCGGCGCAGGCCGATCGCTCTCCACGACCGCTTCGTAGTCGTGAGCACCGGGCGCTAGCGGTGCGCCGCTTTCGCGCACGACCAGAACCCCTTTGATGCGCGGCAACGTGCTCTGTACCTTGGCGAGCAGCGGCACGAAGTCTTCGTGCACGACGACGATCTCGGCGTCGGCGTTGTCGAGCAAATAGCGCAGCTCCTCCTCGCGGTAGCGGTAGTTGACGTTCACCGGTACCAGCGCGGACTTGAAGGCCGCGTATACGGTCTCCATGTAGGCCGGATGGTTGTAGGTGTAGATCGCCACCTTGCCTTGGTGCGACGCATTTTGCGCGAGCATCCAGGCGGCGAGGTTGCGGGCGCGGCGCTCGACCTGCCGCCACGACACGCGGCGTGCGCCCTGCACGATGGCGTCTTCATCGCCACGGATGTCAGCGATCTGGTCGAGGCAATCGGCGATGTTCCACGTCGGCATACGATTCTCTCCTTGGTTCATTCCTGTCCTGCGCGAGAACAACTCGGCGGTGATCCTTGCGGCTAACACCGCATCGCCTGCGGATCAACCGCCGTGCAGGTTGGAGTTTGCCGAAATGTGCGCGGGCCGTGGTGGGCTTATGCCTCCGCGGCGAACTGCTCGGGTTCGATCGATTCGTGCAACGGGATGCGCACACGCACCGTGGTCCCGCCGTTGGGGGCGCTGGAGATCTCCACCTCGCCATCAAACAAGCGTGCGCGCTCACGAATCCCGAGCAGGCCGAGCGACTTCGAGCTCCGTAGCTCGGCCGCGGTGATGCCACGCCCATCGTCGTGAATCTCCAACCTCGCACCGTCGGCGTCGGCGCGCAGCGTGATGGAGACGTTGCTCGCGCCGGCGTGGCGCGCGACGTTGGTGAGGGTTTCTTGCACGATGCGAAAGAGCGCGGTGGAACGCGCCGAATCGACAGCAAACGTGCGCGGCTCGCAAGTGAACGCGCAGCGCACGCCACAGCGCTCTTGAAATTCTTGTGCCTGCCAGGCGATGGCCGCGGTCAGCCCCAAGTCGTCCAAGAGACTCGGCCGCAAATCGCTGGCGATGCGCTTCACCGACTGCATCATCGTGCTGGCCCCGTCGGACATGCTCTTCAGCTGCTCGCGGACCAGCGGCACGACGTCGCTATCGTCAACCTTGGTGAGCCGAATCGACAGCAGCGCCAGCTCAATCTTGAAGGCCGTCAACATCTGACCGAGGTCGTCGTGGATCTCGCGCGCGATCCGGGTGCGCTCCGCCTCGCGCACCGACTGCAGTCGAGCCGACAGTGCTTGCAGCCGTTCGTTGGCCTCCTGCAACGCCGCGGTGCGCTCGCTCACCCGCCCTTCGAGATCCGTGTTGAGGGCGCGCAGTGCGAGTTCTGCGCGTTGCCGGGCGGCCAACTCGCGCAGCGAGGCCAGCCGGTAGCGCTGCAACTCGCGCGCGGTGACCAAGGAGATGCCGAGCCCGATGGTGACCGCCGCCCCCGGGTCATCGTACAGCACATGCAGATCTCCGTCTGCCCAATACACCGCGAAGCAGAGCAGCGCCGCGCCCGCGAAGACCGTGATGCTTTGCAGCCATAGCCCCCACGGCAACAGTGTGGCCGTCGTCAGTGCCCCGCCGACGAACAGCACTGCCGTGGTCTCGTACTCCCGACTCGGGCTGACGATGCCCGAGAGCGCGGTGAGCCCGTACGCGGCGGCAATCACCGCAAGTGCTACCCCCAGTGCGTGACGCGTGACCCAAGCGCCGCGGACGGACGCGATGGCGGCGGTGGTCAGCGACAATCCAATACACTTGATCACGAACGGCGCGGCCAGCCGCGGGGCGAACGCCAGCTCCAGGGCCGTGAACGTGAGCCCGGCGACCAAGGCGATCCACAGGATCGAGCGGATGCGTGCAACAAGCAGCGCGGCGGGTATGCCGTTGCGACCGTCGGCGGAGAGTGCTGCCGAGTCGATGCCTTCCATGGATCTTACGTGACTGAGTGACCTACGCAGACTCGCAAATCGCACATATCGTGCAAGCTCGTCAAGCGCAGTGGGGGGGATTCGGCTGGTTGTGCCGGGAGAGCAATCCTCAATCTATGCGACAGAGAGTTGGAGCGTAATCGGCTCGCCGTTGGGGTCAACCCTACCGAGCCAGTCGGCTGACACGTGCATCGGGAGGGTGGGAACCAAGCGGCGGTATCGGTGTCGCCAGAGTACACGCGTTCCTTGCCGCACAACCAGATCCGCGTCGTCACAGAACTCTCGCACGCGCGCCGTGAAGCGATCGCGCGGTGGTCGCTGATCCGCGCCGCCAATCGCGCTTGGCGAGATCCAGTACAAAGGTGGCTCGCAGACGACCGGCAGTGGCGGTCGCGCGAACCAGCGTCCCGACTCGAGGAATGTGGTCACGGCGCGCGCGGCGTGGCGGCCGCCCAGGGCGGCGATGTCGGCGGTCTCCGCCGCGTGCAGGAGGTTGCCGGCCGCGAACACCCCGCGGATCGATGTGCGTAAACTGCAATCGACTCGCGGGGCACGAGTTGCCGGGTCCATTGCCAAGCCGCCACGGCGTGCCAGCTCATGATCCGGGATCCAGTCGCCGCTGAAAATCACGGTGTCACATTCGATCCAGCGCGCGGCGCCGGTGCGTGTGTCCGTCGCCTCGATGGCTTCGACTCGGTGCCGCCCGATGATTTGGGTTATCCGGTGCGAGACCAGAATCGGGACGCGCTGCCGCGTGGCGCTCAGCCACTTGTACGGCAGATATGTCTGATGCCGCGGATGCTCGGTGAGCATCGCGACTGTGGTCGCGCCGCCGTGCGCGAGTGTCAGCACGGCGGAGAAGCTGACGTGCTCGGCGCCAACGACCACCGCACGCCGCCCCACGGATTGCCGGTGGAGATAGACGGACTGTTGCAAAGCCCCAGTGGTCAGCACGCCGAGCGGGCGATTGCCTGGAATGAGCCGCGCTGCGCGCGGCCGTTCGCGACAGCCGGTGGCGAGCACGATCGCGTGCGCCGTCACCGTGTCGAGTCCCGTCGGACTCGTCAGGCGCAGTGCGACGTCGCTCGACCAATCGGTCACGGTGGTCAGCATACGCAGCTCGACACCGGCTCGTCGGGCATGGGACACGTAGTGCTGCGCGTAGTGCGGTCCCGTAAACAGGCGATGGAGATCGCGCATGCCGAACCCGATGTGATTCGCATGGCGCGGAATGCCCCCCGCTTCGCTCTCGCGCTCGACCACGAGCACGCGCGGAACGCCGAGTCGGCGCAGTTCGATTGCTGCCGCCAGACCGGCGGGCCCGCTACCGACGATCAGCACGTCCACCTGAGGTGCGGGCGAGGTCATGGGTCGAGCCCAAGCAAGGCGTCTACTGACTGTCCGGTTGCGTCGGCCACCAGGCTGGTGATCGCCGCGCTGCAGAAGAATCCTTGGCAGCGGCCGAGCAGGGCGCGGGTGCGCCGACGCACGCCATCGAGGCTGCGCGCGGGAATCAACGCGCGCGTCGCGGCGAGAATTTCGCCGCGGGTGACGCGCTCGCAGTGGCACATGATGCAGCCATAGTCGGGATTGGCGGCGATCATCTCCGCGCATTGGTACGGACGTGCGAACGCTTCGCCGATGTTGGGCATTTGCACGGTGCGAAAGTCGCTCTTCAACTCCGGCCTCAGCCCGGCATCGGCGAGTCCGGCGACGACATACTCGGCGATCGCCATCGACGCCGACAAACCGGTGGAGCGGATGCCGCCGACGCACACGTAGTGCTGGTCTGGGTAGAAGCAGATCTGGTAGTCGCTGTGCTCCGTCGCCGCGCGTAAGCCGACGTAAATGGCGGTCACCTCTTCGTCGATCAAGGCGGGCATGATCCGCTGTCCGCGCTCGCGCAGATGGGCGATGCCGGCGGTGGTGGAGGCGGTGGCGGTTTTGTCAGCAATGTCTTCCGCCGTCGGTCCGAGCATCACGTTGCCGAACACCGTCGGGCTGATCAGCACGCCCTTGCTCACTTTGGTGGGGACTTGCAGCAGGATGTGACTCACCAACGGTCGCGCCAATTTGTCGAAGACGAGCAACTCGCCGCGTCGCGGCGTGACGCTGAACGTCTCGTGACCGAACCAGCGATCGATGCGGTCGGCATACAGCCCCGCCGCGTTGATGACGTAGCCGCTTGCGAGCGTGGCGCGTGGAGTCTGCAGTACATACACGCCGGTGTCGTTGCGTACGATTGACTCGACCGGACTCGACAGCCGCAACGTGACGCCGTTGGCGACGGCTTGTGTGGCGAATGCGAGCGGGGTGGTGAACGGGCAGATGATGTGCTCATCGGGGACGGCGAGCGCCCCGAGCGCGCCGGCGCCCAGGTGCGGTTCGGTCGCATACAGCTCTGCGGTCGTGACTCGTCGAGTCGCCGCGTAGCCGTTGCGCGCGGCGGTTTCGGCGATCGCCGGCAATGCGGCGAGCTGTTCAGCGTCCCATGCGATCAGCAGGGCGCCGGTGCGCTCGATCGGAATGCCGGCCGCGGCTCCGTACTGGCTCAGCAGCGCGTGTCCACGCCGCACCAGGCGCGCTTCGAGCGTGCCGGGCTTCGCATCGAAGCCCGTATGCAGGATGGCCGTGTTGGCCTTGCTCGTCCCGGTGCCGACGTCGGCCGCGGCCTCGATCAGCACGACCCGCAACCGATAGCGCGCCAGTTCGCGGGCAATCGCCGCGCCGACCACGCCGGCGCCGATCACCGCCACGTCGTAGCTCTCAGCTGGATCGTTCGGCATACGGCGACCACCTTGGATTACCGCCGTGTCCCTCTCTGTGGTGTAGGGGCGATGCATGCATCGCCCTCCGTCTTCTCCGCAGTGGACACCTCAATCCGCGGGCGACGCATGCGTCGCCCCTACAGGGGACGGACGATTCGCAGCCATTGATGATGCCCAACACTAGAGCGCCATGGTCGCTTCGGCGACGCTGCGCCATCTCCGCAGCCGAGCCTCCGCTTCGTCGCGGCTGAGATGCGGTTCGTAGATGACGGCAGCAGCCTCGCGAGTGACGGCTTCGGCGGGAGTCTTGGCGCCGCCGATTCCAAGGCGTGCGAGCGCGGCGACACCGAGGGCCGTCGCGTGTGGCGACGCGGACACCTCGATTGGGACTTGCAGCAGATCGGCTTGCGTCTGCATCAACACGCGCGAGCGAGTCAGCCCGCCGTCCACGCGCAAGCGAGCCAGCGGATGGCCAAGGTCGTCACCGGCCGCGCGCGCGAGCCATGCCACCTGTGCGGCGATGCCGTCGACGACCGCTCGGACCAGGTCGCAGCGCTGCGTTGCGAGTGAGAGGCCGACGAACGACCCGCGTGCGGCCGGTCGCCAGAACGGTGCGGCGAGTCCAGCGAGTGCCGGAACGAAGACGACGCCGCTTCGGTGTGATGAGTCACCTTCGCTCGTGTCGAGATCGGACGGGTCGTTGATCACGCCAATCTGTTGCAGCCAATTGACAGCCGCGCCGACGGTGTAGACTTGGCCGTCCAAGCAGTACGTCGTGTCTGCTCCCAGGCGCCACGCCACGCTGGTGGCGAGGCCCGCGCCCGACCGTGTCGGCAGGGGGCCGGTGGTGGCGAGCAGGAACGCGCCGGTGCCGTAGGTGCACTTCGCGTCGCCGCGGTTGAAGCACGCTTGCCCGAACAACGCCGCTTGTTGATCGACAGCGAGTCCGGCGACCGGCGCCGTTGCTCCGAACGCGGACGTTTCACCGATCGCCTCGGCGCAGCCCGCGATCGTCGGGAGGGACTCGGGATCGACGCCGAAGAGGGTACAGGCTTCCGGGGACCAACGTCCTGTGCTCAAGTCCATGAGCAATGTGCGCGACGCCGTCGCCGCGTCGGTAACGAATGCGCCGGTCAAGCGATGCAGCAGCCACGTGTCGGTGGTCGTGCAGACGCCGTCGCGCGTGACGTGCGCGCGCAGCCACGCGATTTTGGGCGCGACGAAATATGGATCGAGCGCTAGCCCCGTCAGTGCGCGGAGTGACTCGGCATGCGGGCTCAACCGCTCACAGACTTCGGTTGCGCGGCGATCTTGCCACGAAAGCGCTACCGAGAGGGGCGCGCCGCTGGAACGATCCCACGCAAGGATTGTCTCGCCCTGGTTCGCCAAGCCGACGGCGGCGATCGGCACGGCGGCGCGAGCCACCGCTTGGTGGCCCGCGGCCAGCACGGATGCCCACAGCTCTTCGGGGTCTTGCTCCACGCCACCTCCATCCACGGTCTTGGGATGCACCGCCACTTCGGCCAGCGCGAGTATCTCGCCCGTGGGCGACACCACCAGCGCCTTGGTCGACGATGTCCCTTGATCGATCGCGAGCACGTGCACGGCGCGCAGATACGCCCGCCGCAATGAGGACGCAAACCCGGAAGGCCGCGTGCCCGCCCATGGTCCGTCGCGGAGCCTATCCTGAGCGAAGCCGAAGGGGCTTGGGATGACGTGACGAGGTTAGTCACTCATTCGCGAAGAATCTCTCTCAGAGTTCGGGTGGGGGCAGCCGCCCCTGGCTGCCCGTTCACTGCACCGTCGAGGAGGCGGTAGTCGAATCAGCGGGGTCGATATCGCGCAGCGGCGGAGACTCGTCTTGGTGCACGGCATAGGTCTGCTCGGATGTCTGGGCATGACCGGGCTGCGGCTGGAATAGCGCAGAGAACACCACTAGCGACAGTGTTGCAGCGACGGCATCGAGCCCTGCCCGCATGCTTCCTCCGATCGCGATAGCCCTAATCTTTGCGCTCCGCTGAGATGCGCAGCACGTAACCAGGCGCGCGTAGGCTGATGATGTCGTCACATGTCGTGGATGGCGCCGATGGACCTCCGCAAATCTCAACGGTCAGAAGACGTGGTGGAAAACCTGGGATGACGAGAGGCCCTCCCCCTTGAACAAAGACCGGTTTGCCGTTGATGCTGACACAGGCATCCATTGCGACTTCGGGCGCCAGTGGGCCGTTGCCAAACCTGCCCACATCGGAACCACCCGCGCATTCTGGCTGCGCGGAGTCACCGACAACCGTGAAGAGCGAACCGCCTCGGAATGCAAGACTGGGGATGGCGAACGAGAAACCGATACCAACGACCGGTTCTTGAACCGCAGTGAAGCTGCCGGATAACTCCTCCACAACCGGCCCGTCGGGTACACCCAACAACGAGATCGAGCTGCCTTCAATGAGCCGATAGCGGATCATTCCGCTGTCGGCGCCTCCGCCGCAGCTGGCAAGACTGATGACGAGCAGCGTCGCTGCGATCTTCATCGCCATGTGCAGGCGCCTATGATTGCGCAGCGTGACACGGTGCAGTTTGCATGGGAAGTTCATCAAGTGTTTCAAGATCACTAAACCCACCAACCGAATGAGTCAAAGGAAAATGTCTGTGATATCTGAAGTGCATCAACGGGGTCTTCCATTGAGGAATTCGTTGTAGGGGCGCGCGTCGCTATTGGCAGACCCGCAAGGTTGCAGCGTCTCGCTACGCTGAGTTTCCGACTTGACCGCGGCGCGATTGCTTCGCCGCGCCGCTCCTCGCAATGACGAGTTCTGACGCTGATTGTTGGGCTCCCAGAGTGTGAGGAAATCGCGAGCGCGACGGCTGCATGCGCGCGAGGAGGGTGGAGCACCGCTCCGCTCTCAAGAGGTGTGGTGCACCCTGGCATGACTCCGACCTTGAGGGGCTGAGCAGTGCTCCACCTTGGAGACTCCAGTATTGCGACACTCCCGGCGTGGACGCGGATTGTCGCCGCCCGTGCGGTCTTGTAGTGTGCGGAGCCATTTGTAAGGAATGAATCAATATGCCCGACCTCCTCGTCGAACGCGATCACGCCGCGATGATCCTCACCATGAATCGGCCGAAGCGCATGAACGCGCTGTCGCCTGATATGATGGGGCGCATGTTCGAGGCGTGGCAGCAAGGTTCGGCCGATCCGGCGGTGCGGTGTTTCATCCTCACGGGTGCCGGCGGCCACTTCTGCTCCGGGATGGATCTGCGCGCGATGAGCGGTGATGTCGATGAAGAGCCGAGCGAGTACGTCCAGCGCGTGCGACAAGACCCGACGATCTTTCTCAAGGCACTGCTGCGCGACTACCGCCCGACGAAGCCGATCATCGCCGCGGTCGAAGGCGTCGCCATCGCCGGCGGTACGGAAATTCTCCAAGGCACCGACGTCCGGGTCGCCGGGAGCAGCGCGCGCTTCGGTGTCTCCGAAGCGCGCTGGGGATTGTACCCCGGTGCCGGTTCGGCCGTCCGTTTGCGCCGCCAAATCCCGTACACGGTTGCGGCGGAGATTCTGCTGACCGGTAAGCACATCACCGCCGCCGAGGCGAAAGAATACGGACTGATCGGTCACGTCGTGGCGGAGGGCGAGGCGTTGGCGAAGGCGAAAGAGATCGCCGCGACGATTGCCGAGAACGGACCGCTCGCGGTCGAGGCGATTCTCAAGACGCTGCACAAGACCGATGGGATGAGCGAAGCCGAAGCGCTCGCCTTCGACTTCGAAGTCGGTATGCCGATCTTCCGCACCGAAGACGCCAAAGAAGGTCCGCTGGCATTCACGCAGAAGCGCAAACCCAATTTCAAGCGACGCTAGGCGCCGCTTCGCACCATTCACCACGAAGGACACGAAGAGCGGAGAGCATGGAATTCAACGTTGCCGATCTTGTCGAAGCCGCCGCTGATCGAATTCCCGATCGGGAAATTCTCGTCTGCGGACCGAACAGACTCACCTTCGCGGAGCTCGATGCGCGCGCCAATCGCCTGGCGCACTACTTCCAGTCGCTCGGGCTCGGCCGTGGCGACTTCATCGGCGTGTACGGCTTCAACAGCTCGTACTGGGTCGAGGCCATGCTCGCCGCGTACAAGATCCGCGCGGTGCCGATCAACGTGAACTACCGCTACGTCGAGGAGGAGCTGTTCTACCTGTTCGACAACGCCGATCTGGTAGCGCTCGTGCACGATGCCCAGTTCGCCCCGCGCGTCGCTAGTGTGCGCGCGCGGCTTCCCAAGCTGCGGCACTGTATCGCGATGGATGATGACAGCGGCGAGGACTGCTCGGCGATCGGTTCAGTCGCCTACGAACGCGCGCTGGCGCAGGGCTCACCGGCGCGCGATTT
>JBGOUW010000527.1:0-3504 GCA_041477755.1 Binatia bacterium | reverse complement strand
AGCAGCAGCTTGCCGTTGGCGCGATTGCGGACGGCGAAGATGCCCATCGGCTGCGTTGATTCCTTGTATTGGCGTTTGAGTGCGTCGCGGTCGTTCATCGAATCGACTCTCTATCATCCTCGCGTACACCGATGCCATGCCGCGGCTTACACGACCGTGAGTTTTCTGGTGACCTCCGCCACGTGCCTACCCTGGAAGCGGGCGATGATGAGTTCGTTCTCGGTCGGCTGCCGCTTGCCGTCGGTGCCGGCGAGCGTGCTGGCACCGTAGGGCGTACCGCCGGTGATCTCACTCATGTTGTTCAGCTCAGCGCAGGAGTAGGGCACGCCGACGATGATCATGCCGTGATGAATCAGGGTCGGATAGAAGGACAGGATCGTCGTCTCCTGTCCGCCGTGTTGCGTCGCCGTGCTGGTGAACACACTGCCGACCTTTCCCACCAGCGCGCCTTGCATCCATAGCCTGCCGGTCTGATCGAGGAAGTTGCGCATCTGCGCGGCCATGTTTCCGAACCGCGTCGGTGTGCCAAAGATGATGGCGTCATAGTCCGCCAGCTCACTCGGCTTGGCGAGCGGCGCGGGTTGATCGAGCTTCGCTCCGTAGTTTCGCGCGACCTCCTCCGGCATCAAGTCGGGCACACGCTTGATCGCGACATCCGTGCCCGCCACGCCTCGTGCGCCGTCGCCGATTGCGTGCGCCAACGTCTCCACGTGTCCGTACATGCTGTAGTAGACGATCAATACCTTGCTCATGATGCCTCCCGACCGCACCCGTCCATAGCAACGACAAACTACGGACCACAAACGAGAGACCTTCAACTCGACTCGCCGCCCAACGTTGCCGCCCAGTGTTGTTGCCATTGACACACGCCCGCCGTATCGGCGACACGTAGCCCCCAAGGAGAGCTGCATGCACGTCGCGTCGTTCGCCGAGATCAAAGACGAGTTCGCCAGTCGCGTCCAGCGCATCGTGTGGTGCAACGTGACCACGATCGATCGCCAGAACCGGCCGCGCTCGCGCATCCTGCACCCGCTGTGGCAAGGCCCCATCGGCTGGATTGCCACCGGGCGTCATTCGACGAAGGAAAAGCACCTCGCGCACAACTCGTTCGTGTCGTTGTGCTACTGGGATCCGCAACACCAGCAGATCTACGCCGAGTGCCGAGCGGAATGGGCCGACGACCTCGCCACCAAGCAGCGCGTGTGGGACCTGTTCAAGTCGACCCCGCCTCCGATGGGCTACGACCTGGCGATGTTCTGGCCCGGCGGTCCGACCGATCCGACCTGCGGCATCCTCAAGCTGACGCCGTGGCGCATCGAACTGTCGGCGCTCGCCGACATGATGAGCGGCAAGCCATCACTGGTGTGGCGGGCGTAGTTCCAAGGCAAAAGGTCAAGACGCAAAAATTGAAAGCTGGAGATATGTCGATGGGTAAACTGAGTGGAAAAGTAGCGATTGTGACCGGTGGTGCGTTCGGCAACGGGCGCGGCATCGCGGTGCGGTTCGCGGAAGAGGGCGCGGACGTGGTCATCGCAGATGTCGACGAAGCCCGCATGGCGGAGACGGCGGAGCTGGTCCGGGCGCAGGGCCAGCGCGCCCTGGTTCAGCGCTGCGATGTGTCCAAGAAGGCCGATATCGATCAGCTCATCGGCGCCGCGGTCGCGCAGTTCGGGCACATCGACATCGCGGTGGCCAACGCGGGGGTGGTCGAGAAGGATACCGACTGCTTGCGGATGACTGAGGCGCAGTGGGACCGCACCATCAGCGTCAATCTCAAGGGCGTATTCTTCACGCTGCAGGCCGCCGCGAATCAGATGATCGCGCAAGGCCGCGGCGGCCGGTTGATCGCCACTGCGAGTGTGATGGCGGAGTGGGGCAGCGCCGGGAGCCCGGCGTACTGCGCCAGCAAAGGGGGGGTGAAGCAGTTGGTGAAATCGTTTGCGATCGCCTGCGGACGGTCCGGTATCACCTGCAACGCGATCGGTCCCGGCTTCATCGCCACGGGGATGACCCAAAACATCCTCGACAATCCGATGATGGCGAACGCGCTGGTGGATCGAACGCCGGTCGGCCGCATCGGTGAGCCTGCCGACGTGGCCAACGTCGCCGCCTTTCTCGCCGGCGACGACGCCGGTTTCATGACCGGGACGATTCTCTTTCCCGACGGCGGCATCACCGCCGGAATGTACAGCGCCCAAGCTGTGCAGATGGCCGCGCAGATGACGGCGCATCAACGCGGCGGGCGCTGAGAAGATGGATTTGTCACTGACGGGGAAGGTGGCGTTGGTCACCGGCGCGGCGCGCGGGATCGGGCGCGCCATCGCGTTGGAGTTGGCGCAAGCGGGTGCTGCGGTCGCGGTCGGAGATGTGCATCTCGCGAAGTATCAGGGTGAGCGCTACTACCGATTGTTACGTCGAGTGTCGGGTGCAGATGAAGACGTGGCGACCGTCGCCGCGATCATTCAAGCCGGTGGCCGGGCCGTCGGGATCGAGTTCGATGTCGCCGACAGCGTACAGGTGCGCGATGCGGTGACGCGGGCGACAGAAGAGTTGGGAGCGATCGACATTCTCGTCAACAACGCCGGCATCGTGAACAACCTAGCGCCGGTCGCCGTGATGCCGCGCGACGCGTGGGATCGCGAGCTGGCGGTGAATCTGAGCGGCCAGTTCGCGTGCATTCAGGCGTGCGTGCCGGGGATGGCGGAGCGCGGTTGGGGGCGCATCATCAATCTGTCCTCGGTGGCGGCCGAGCAGCCGCTGCCACTGCAGCCGGCGTACGCGGCGAGCAAGGCCGGTGTGATTGCGCTGACGAAAACCGTCGCGAAGGAGTACGCCGCGCGCAGCGTGACTTGCAACGCCGTGCTGCCCGGGCTCATCGCCACGCCGCTGGTGCTGTCGATGCCGGAGCAAGCCCGCGCCGCTGTGGTGCGACAAGTCCCGGCGCAGCGGCTCGGGCAGACCAGCGAGATTGCCGCTGTGGTTGCTTTCCTCGCCTCGCCCGCAGCGAGCTTCGTCAACGGCGCGGCGATCCCGGTCGACGGCGGATTGTTGCTCGGGCCAATGTCGTAGACGGCACGTCCGAAGCTAAGCGCAGCGATAGCGCGCTCGGAAAGGTGAGCGAGGTCGGTTGTCACCAAGCACGTGCGACCACAAGTGAACCCGCGCGCCGGCAACTGAGTGGGTATTGGTGGAGGCGACATGGAGCGGAGCGACAAACGAATCCTGACCACCCACGCCGGCAGTCTGCCGCGGCCGCCGGCGTTGGTGGAGCTGATGGTGAAGAAGAGCCGCCGCGAGCCGGTGGACGCCGCTGTGTTTGCGGAGACGGTCGAGCAGGCGACGCGGCACGTCGTTGCGCGCCAGCTCGAAGTCGGCGTCGACATCGGCAACAACGGCGAGCAACCGCGCGAGAGTTTCTTCACTTACGTGCAGCATCGTCTGAGTGGCTTTGGAGGCCAGAGCCAGCGGCCGATCATGCGTGACATCATCCGCTATCAGAGCTTT
>JBGOUW010000141.1:0-10158 GCA_041477755.1 Binatia bacterium | reverse complement strand
TGACATCCGCTTCGTGGTCGCCATCGACCTCGCCACCCCCAACCGCGTCGTCGCGTGCGCGGATGCGACCGCGACGGATGCGGGACTGCGCGTGCTCGGGATTCCGCAAGTCGTCAACGCGGGCGCGGTCGAGCCGCGCGAAGTGCTGCCATCGTTTCTCTATCTCGCCGGGGCCGGTGAGTTGGCGGCCGGGGCGCTCGATCTCCCGTGGGCGAAGGCGCGCGACTTCGTCGTCGGCGAGTTCGCGCATCGCCGCGGCCTCGAGGTGCCCGGTCATCTGGTAGCGTCGGCCAAGTCGTGGCTGTCGTTTGCCGGTGCCGATCGCACTGCGGCCATCTTGCCGTGGGGCGCTGCGGACGATGTCGCGAAGCTGTCGCCGCTCGAGGTCTCGACGCGCTACCTCGCGCACATCCGCGATGGGTGGAATCACGCCGTGGCCGGGCGCGACAAGAGTGCGCGGCTCGAAGCGCAAGAGATCTACCTCACCGTGCCTGCGTCGTTCGATCCGGTCGCGCGCGAGCTGACGGCGCGCGCGGCGCAAGAAGCGGGGCTGGCGAATATCACGCTGCTCGAAGAGCCGCAGGCCGCCGTCTACGCGTGGATCGAAGCCGGTGGGGATGCGTGGCGCCATGCGGTGCAGATCGGCGACGTGATCCTGGTGTGCGATGTCGGCGGCGGGACCACCGACTTCAGCTTGATCGCAGTACGTGACGCGGAGGGCGAGTTGGCACTCGAGCGGGTGGCCGTCGGCGAGCACATCTTGCTCGGTGGCGACAACATGGACCTTACGCTCGCGTATGCGGTGCGCGAACGGCTGGCCGCCGCCGGCACACCGCTCGATGCGTGGCAGTTCCGCGGCCTCATGCTGAGTTGCCGCGCTGCCAAGGAGCGCTTGCTGGCGGCCGGCAAAGAGACGGCTATGCCGGTGGCGATCCTCGGGCGCGGCCGCAAGGTGGTTGGCGGAACGTTGCGGGCCGAGATCGCGCGCGCCGAGGTCGAACGGACGCTGGTCGAGGGTTTCTTCCCGACTTGCGCCGTCAGCGATCGGCCGCAAGGGCAGCGCCGCACCGCCGTGCAGGAGTTGGGTCTGCCGTACGCGAGCGATGCGGCGGTGACTCGTCACCTGGCGCAATTTCTGTCTCGTCATCACGGCGCCACCGGTGCCACGCCTGATTTCGCGCGTCCGACGGCGGTGCTCTTCAATGGCGGCGTGATGCGGGCAGCGGGTTTGCGGACGCGGCTGGTGCACGTGGTCAACGGGTGGTTGCAGACCGTCGGCGCACCGACACTGCGCGTGCTGACCGGCGGCGATCCTGAGCACGCGGTCGCGCGCGGCGCGGCCTACTATGGTCTGGCGCGGCGCGGTCGCGGCGTGCGCATTCGCGGCGGCACCGCGCGGGCCTTCTATCTCGGCGTGGAGACCGCGATGCCGGCGGTGCCGGGCCTGCGGCCGCCGATCAAAGCGCTGTGCGTGGTCCCGCATGGGATCGAAGAAGGCAGCGACGTCGAGTTGCCGAAGCAAGAATTCGGTCTGGTGGTGGGCGAGCCTGCGGAGTTTCGCTTCCTGAGCTCGTCGACGCGCCGCGACGATATCGTCGGCACCGTCGTCGAATCGTGGACCGATGACATCGAAGAGTTACCGCCGCTCGACAGCACACTTGAATGGGAAGGGCAGGAGGGCACCACCGTGCCCGTGCGATTGCAGGCGCGCGTCAGCGAAGTCGGCGTGCTGGAGTTGTGGTTTGTCAGCCGCGACGGCAGTCGGCGGTGGAAGCTGGAGTTCAACGTCCGAGCTGCATCAATATAAAGGCACGCTGATGTCGGTCTTGCAGAAACTCCTCGACAACAACCGCCATTGGGCGGCACAGATGACCGCACACGATCCGGACTTTTTCCTCCGGCTCTCGCATCAGCAGGCACCGAAGTTTCTGTGGATCGGCTGCGCGGACAGCCGTGTGCCGGCGAATGAGATCGTCGGGCTGCAGCCGGGTGAGCTGTTCGTGCATCGCAACGTCGCCAACCTTGTCAGTCACACCGATATGAACTGCCTGTCGGTGTTGCAGTACGCGATCGAGGTGCTGAAAGTGGAGCACGTCCTCGTCTGTGGCCACTATGGCTGCGGTGGCGTGCATGCGGCGTTGGATCCGGGTGAGCACGGACTCATCGACAATTGGTTGCGGGAGATTCGGCTCATTGCGTCGCGCAACAGCAAGGTCCTCGCCGTTCTCGACTCCGATACCGCGCGGCTCGACCGGCTGTGCGAGCTGAATGTGGCCGAGCAAGCCGCCAATGTCTGCTCGACCACGTTCGCGCAGCAGGCGTGGCGCCGCGGCCAAGCACTCTCCGTGCACGGATTGATCTACAGCGTCGCCGACGGCGTCTTGCGCGACCTTGGCTTCGCCGTCACGGGACACGCGGGCATCAGTTCGATCCATAGCCAGACCGGCCTCGTCGAGTAGGACACGATCCTTCCGCATCCCAGATTCATTCCATGGCTCGTTACATCGTCGGCATCGATCTCGGCACCACCAACTCGGCAGCGGCGTACGTCGACACTCGTGACGGCGCGCGTACGATCGAGTCGTTCGCGATTCCTCAACTCGTCGGTGAAGGGTCGATTGCGGCGCAGCGCACGCTGCCGTCGTTCTTGTACTTGGCCGGCGAACACGAGCTGGCGCCCGGAGCGCTGGCGTTGCCGTGGGACGCCTCGCGGGCCTTCGCCGTCGGTGAGTTTGCGCGCGTGCAAGGCGCGCGGGTGCCCGGCCGCTTGGTCTCGTCGGCGAAGTCGTGGCTGTGCCACGGCGGCGTCGATCGGACGGCGCGGATTCTCCCCTATGGCGCGCCCGACGACGTGAAAAAGATCTCGCCGGTTGACGCGTCGGCGCGCTATCTCGCGCACATCCGCGACGCGTGGGATCAGCGGTTCCCCGATGCGCCGCTGGCGCAGCAGGATGTCGTGCTGGCGGTGCCGGCGTCGTTCGACGAAGTCGCGCGCGAGCTGACGGTCGCCGCCGCCGAACAAGTGGGCTTGCCGCGCCTGATCCTGCTCGAAGAGCCGCAAGCCGCCTTCTACGCCTGGCTGAATGTGAATGAGTCGGACTGGCAAACGCGATTGGCTGACACGCGCTTGGTGTTGGTGATCGACGTCGGCGGCGGCACGACCGACTTCAGTTTGATCGCGACGCGTGACGACGGCCGTGGCCTGGTGCTCGAACGGCTCGCCGTCGGCGATCACTTGCTGCTCGGTGGCGATAACATCGACATCGCGCTGGCGCGCCTGGTCGAGCCGCGACTCGGCGGCAAGCTCGACAGCCAACGCTGGCACGCGCTCACCAATCTCTGCCGCACCGCGAAGGAAACGTTGCTAGCCGACGGCGCCGGGGACGAGATGCCGATTCGCGAGAGGCCGATTCGCGAGATGCCCATTCGATTGATCGGGCGCGGCAAGTCAGTAGTCGGCGGCGTGTTGACGGCATCGCTGACGCGAGATGAAGTCGAGCGCACAGTGATGGACGGATATTTTCCCTTCGTTGACACCGATGCCACGCCGCGGAAGATCGCCCGCACCGGGGTGCAGGAGTGGGGGCTGCCGTTCGCGACCGAGCCGGAAGTCCCACGCCACCTCGCCGCATTCCTGCGGCGACATGGCGCGGACGTCGCCGGCGAGGCGGCGGAGAGATGGGCGCGCCCCGACGCCATTCTGTTCAATGGCGGCGCGCTCAAGCCAGCGCAGGTGCGCGCCCGTTTGCGTGAACTGATCGGTCGCTGGTGCGGCCAAGACTCGTCGAGCGGAACGCGCGAGTGGCAACCCGCCGTGCTGGAGAGCGTCGACCTCGACCTCGCGGTGGCGCGCGGTGCCGCGTACTACGGCTTGGTGCGGCGTGGGCGCGGTGTGCGCATCGGCGGCGGTGCGGCGCGCTCGTACTATCTGGGCATTGGTGGCGCGACGAGCACTGCGAGTACGATGCCCGCGCTCTGCTTGGTCCATCGCGGCATGGAAGCGGGCGAGCCGGTCGAGATCGCCACGCCCGCCTTCGATGTGATGGCCAACCAGCCGGTCAGCTTTCCGCTCTACGCGTCGAGCACACGCAGCGGCGAGCACGCGGGGCAACTCGTCGACGCTGAGCGCGACTCGCTCGCCGAGCTGCCGCCGATCCGGACCGTGCTGCGTTTCGGCAAGAAGGTCGGGGCGACGCGCATCCCTGTCCACGTGGTCACTCAGCTCACCGAGGTGGGCACGCTCGAAGTGTGGTGTCACTCGCAACGCAGCGAGCATCGCTGGCGCTTGCAGTTCCAACTGCGCGACGCCGTGCCGTTCGCAGACGAGCCGATGGCGGAAGAACGCACTGCCGACCTGGTGGTCAGCGACGCGCAACTGGAAGCGGCGCTCGGCGTGCTGACCAGCGTGTTTCCATCTGCCGGCGCGCCCTCGGGTGACCCGGTGAAACTCGGCTCGGCAGTAGAGGAAGCCCTCGGCGCGAGTAAAGACTCGTGGCCGCTGCCGGCGATCCGCAAGTTGTGGGACGCGTTGCTGGCTGGCGAAGGTGCGCGCGGCAGCACGGCGGCGCACGAGGCACGCTGGCTCAATCTCGCCGGCTTCTTGCTGCGGCCGGGCTTCGGTCACGAACTCGATCCGTGGCGCATCGAGCAACTGTGGAAGTTGTTCGGTGCCGGTCTGCGCTTTCCAAAAGCGGTGCAGAACCGCGCCGAATGGTGGAGCATGTGGAAGCGCGTGGCCGGCGGCTTGAGTCGTGCGCAGCAGCAACAGCTCTACAATGAAGCGGCGCCGGCCCTGCTGCCGCGGCTCAAGAAGAAACTGAAAACGCGTGTTGGTCCGCAAGAGATTCGCGAGTACTGGCAGGTGGTCGGAAGTTGCGAGCAGCTCAGCGCCGAGGTGAAGGCAGAGTTGGGTGGCGAGTTGGTGAGTCAAATTGAAAAAGGGCAGGGTGGCAGCGTCGCGCTATGGGCGCTTGGCCGGCTTGGCGCCCGCGCGCCGTTTCATGGTCCACTCAATTGCGTGGTGAGTCCGAAGACCGTCGCGGGATGGATCGAGCGACTCCTCGCGCCGAATCCGACAAAGCCCGAGACGTTAGTGTTCACGCTCGTGCAACTGGCGCGTTGCGTCGACGACCGTGAGCGCGACCTCGATGAATCCGTGCGCCGCCGGGTCGCCGATGCGGTGCACGATCTACGCGGCGGACAGCGCGCCGCGAAGCTGGTCACCGAGTTCGTCCCGCTCGAAGCGCAAGAACGCGCGCGCGTACTTGACGAGTCCCTGCCGGCCGGGTTGGTGATTCGGGAAGGGTAGCGACTGCGCGCTGCTCAAATGGAGTGCTGGCCAATTCCAACTGTGGCAGCCTTGGCACAGAAATCGAGCCATCTGTCGCTCGGGGCGATGCACGGCGCTTCGTTATCAGCCGCATGCGACAATGCTTTCCTTGAATCACTCCTGCACGTGTGGTTAACGAATTCAGGAGATCATGTGCACGAGGCTATGCTGAAGGTCGAAGTTGAGACAGTCGATCCGGTGCGACGGCGGTTGGCGATCGAAGTGCCGGAGCAGGAAGTGCGCGCGGAGATCGAACGCGCCTATGGAGAGTTGAGCCGCCACGCCAAGGTGCGTGGGTTCCGCCCGGGCCGCACCCCGCGACCGGTGCTGGAGCAGTTGTTCGGCGATCAGGTGCGGGCCGACGTATTCGGCAAATTGATTCAGAAGTCCTACGAAGAGGCGCTGCGCGAACGCGGCCTCGCCGTCGTGAGCGAACCCAAGATCGTAACCGAACGGGCCGAGCCGGGAGCGGCGCTGCGCTACTCGGCAACCGTCGAAGTGAAGCCTGAAGTTGTGGCCGAGCGCTACACCGGATTCCAAGTCGCGCGGCCGCTGACTCCGGTGAGCGACGCTGACGTCGAGGCCTATCTCACCCGGCTGCAAGAATCGCTGGCGCAGTTGCAGCCGATCCTTGATCGCACGACCGTGCGGCGCGGGGACGTGGTGACGTTGACCTACGAAGCGCGCCGCGAACAGCGCCTGATCGGTCGCGGCGACAACCGTCTCGTCGAGATCGGCCGCGGCGCGTTCTCGGAGAATTTCGACGCGCAGATGGAAGGGGCTGAAGTGGGATCGACGCGCGAGTTCGATGTGGCCTACGCGACGGACCACGCGAACGCGGAGTTGGCGGGGCACACGATCAGCTTTCGCGTCACCGTTCACGCGTTGGCTCGCAAGGAGGTGCCGGCGCTGGACGACGACTTCGCGAAGGATCACGGCGAGTGTGAGACGTTGGCAGCGCTACGCGCTCGGGCGCGCCAACAGCTCGAAGCGCAAGCGGCGCGCCGTGCCGATGAGGCGGCGCGTGCGGCTCTGATCGAACAATTGGTTACTGCCCACGACATTGTGGTGCCCGAAGCGATGGTGCATCGCCGCGCCCACGGACTTGCCGAGGATGTGATGCAGTCGGTGCGCGATCCGCGCTTGCGCCAGAAGGACACGCACGGGCAGATCGAGCGTCTGGCGGGTGAGTTGGAGCCTGAGGCGCGTCGGCAAGTGAAGGCGGCGTTGGTGCTCGAGGCGATTGCGCGCCAAGAAATGCTGGCGGTGAGCGATGACGAACTGCAGGCCCAGGTCGACGAACATGTCACACAAGCCGGCCACAGTGCGGAGCAGGTGCGGGCAATGTATCAAGACACCGACACGCGCGGCGCCCTGCGCGCTCGCATGCTGCAGCAGCGCGCGCTCGATCTGGTGGCTGCGCGGTCCACCATCACCACCACCGAACACACGATCAGCGTTGCTGACGCGGAACAAAACGGCTAGGATTTATGCCAGATGAACGTCAGACCGTCGCCATGAGCCTGGTCCCAATCGTCGTTGAACAGACGGGGCGAGGCGAACGCGCCTACGACATCTATTCTCGTCTATTGAAGGATCGCATTGTCTTTCTCGGTACGCCGATCTCGGACGAGATTGCGAATCTGATCACCGCGCAGTTTTTGTTCCTCGAATCCGAGGACCCGGAGAAGGACATTCACTTCTACATCAACTCGCCGGGCGGATCCGTTACCGCCACCTTGGCCATCTACGACACCATGCAGTACATCAAGCCCGATGTCTCGACCCTCTGCCTGGGGCAGGCGGCCAGCGGCGCGGCATGGTTGCTGGCGGCCGGCGCGCAAGGGAAGCGCTTCTGCCTGCCGCACTCGCGCATTATGATTCATCAGCCGTTCGGCGGCGCCCAAGGCCAAGCCGCCGACATCGACATCCAGGCGCGCGAGATTCTCCGAATGCGCGAGCAGCTCAACGCCATCCTCGTGGCGCACACTGGACAGAACCTCAAGCGCATCGAGAAGGACATCGATCGCGATATGTTCCTGACCGGGAAGCAGGCGGTCGAGTACGGCTTGGTCGATGAAGTGATCGCCAGTCGACCGACACGGAAAGTGTGAGGGAGCTATGGCCAAGCACGATAGCGACCGAGGCGGAAACCTCGTCTGTTCGTTCTGTGGCAAGAGCCAGGACGAGGTACGCAAGCTCATCGCGGGGCCGACCGTCTACATCTGCGACGAGTGCATCGATCTGTGCAACGACATCATTGCCGAGGAGTGCGATCAGGAGGAGGGGCTCGCCTCCACCTCCGCCGTCCCGAAACCGTCGGAGATCAAGAAGGTCCTTGATCAATACGTGATCGGTCAAGAGCGCGCGAAGAAGGTCCTCTCGGTCGCGGTGCACAATCACTATAAGCGGATCGACAGTCAGCTGGTCACCGGAGATGTCGAGCTGCAGAAGTCCAACATTCTACTGATCGGCCCCACCGGCTCGGGCAAGACGTTGTTGGCGCAGACGCTGGCCCGCTTTCTGCAGGTACCGTTCACCATTGCTGACGCGACCAGCTTGACCGAAGCGGGGTACGTTGGCGAGGACGTCGAGAACATCATTCTCAGCCTGCTGCAGAACGCTGACTATGACGTCGAGAAGGCGCAGCGTGGCATCGTTTACATTGATGAGATCGATAAAATCTCCCGCAAGGGCGATAACCCGTCGATCACTCGCGACGTGTCGGGCGAAGGTGTCCAGCAAGCGCTGCTCAAGATCATCGAGGGCACCACGGCGAGTGTGCCACCCAAGGGCGGGCGCAAGCATCCGCAGCAAGAGTTCTTGCAAGTCGACACCACCAACATTCTATTCGTCTGCGGGGGGGCCTTCGTCGGGCTAGAGGACCTCATCCGGCGCCGCATCGGGATCAAGGGCGTGGGGTTCGGTGCCGACATCCGGCGCAAACAGGAGCGCAGCACGAGCGATCTGCTGCACGACGTGCAGACCGAAGACCTGCTCAAGTTCGGCCTGATACCGGAGTTCATTGGACGCTTGCCGGTGATTGCGAGCCTCGACGAGCTTGACGCAAGTGATCTCGTTCGCATCCTCAAGGAGCCGAAGAACGCGCTGACGCGGCAGTACCAGAAGCTCTTCGAGATGGAGGGGGTGCACCTGAAGTTCACCGATGGCGCGCTGACCGCGATTGCGCGCGAGGCGTTGAAGCGGAAATCCGGCGCCCGCGGGTTGCGAGCCATCTTGGAGAACACTATGCTCGAAGTAATGTACGATATTCCATCGCAGCCGAACATCAAAGAGGTGTTGATCTCCGAAGAGGTCGTCACCAAGCACGAACAGCCGATCGTGCTCTACCAAAAAGCGGCGGAAACGGCGTAGACGCCGGTGGCCTCACAGGACGAGGACGAACGCATGCTCTTTCGCAACGACAAGAAGGACAGTCGTGAAGGTGGCTCCTCCGGCGCGCCGCGGGTTCCGCTGCTACCTTTGCGCGACATCATTGTGTTCCCGCACATGGTGGTCCCGCTGTTTGTCGGGCGCCAGAAGTCGATCAAGGCGCTCGAAGAGGCCATGAACAAGCAGAAGTTTGTTCTGCTGGCCGCCCAACGCGAAGCGAAAACCAACGATCCGGACGAGAACGACATCTATCGGGTCGGCACTCTCGGTAGCGTCGTCCAGTTGCTGCGCCTGCCCGACGGTACCGTGAAGGTGCTCGTCGAAGGCAAGAAGCGAGCGCGCGTTCTGCGCTATGTCGATAACGCCGACTTCTTTGCCGTCGAGATCGAAGAGATCGACGAGCAGGTCGAGAAGTCGACCGAAGTTGAAGCCTTGATCCGGTCGATCAACGCGACCTTCGAAAACTACGTCAAGCTCAACAAGAAGATTCCGCCGGAGATGATCATGTCGGTGGCGTCGATCGACGATCCGTCGCGGCTCGCCGATACGATTGTCGCGCATCTCGGCATCAAGTTGGAGGACAAGCAGGCGCTGCTCGAGGTTCTCAATCCGACTGAGCGGCTGGAAAAGGTCCTCGGCTACATGCGGTCGGAAATTGAAATTCTGGAAGTGGAAAAGCGCATCCGTACTCGGGTCAAGAAGCAGATGGAGAAGACGCAGAAGGAGTACTACCTCAACGAGCAGATGCGGGCGATCCAGAAGGAGCTCGGCGAGAAGGACGAGTTCAAGAACGAGGTGCAAGAGCTCGAGGAGAAGATCAAAGCGAAGAAGATGACGCCCGAAGCCAAGGACAAGGCGGAGAAGGAGCTGAAGAAGCTCAAGATGATGTCGCCGATGTCCGCGGAAGCAACGGTCGTCCGCAACTACATCGATTGGTTGATCAGCCTGCCGTGGAACGAGTTCACCGACGACAAGCTCGACATCAAAGAGGCCGAAGGCGTCCTCGAAGACGATCACTACGGGCTCGAGAAAGTGAAGCAGCGCATCCTCGAGTACCTCGCGGTGCAGAGCCTGGTCGGCCAGCTGAAGGGCCCGATCCTCTGTCTCGTCGGCCCTCCGGGCGTCGGCAAGACGTCGCTCGGGAAGTCGATCGCACGTGCCACCGGTCGGAAGTTCGTCCGGGTGTCGCTCGGCGGGGTGCGGGACGAGGCGGAGATCCGCGGCCACCGGCGCACCTACATCGGCGCGCTCCCCGGCAAGATCATCCAGTCGATGAAGAAGGCCGGCTCCGGCAACCCGGTCTTCCTGCTCGACGAGGTCGACAAGATGTCGACGGACTTCCGCGGCGACCCGTCGTCGGCGCTGCTCGAGGTCCTCGATCCCGAGCAGAACGGCACCTTCAACGATCACTACCTCGATGTCGACTACGACCTCTC
>JBGOUW010000182.1:0-8863 GCA_041477755.1 Binatia bacterium | reverse complement strand
GCAGCAGACAGCGCCGCTCCCAAGAGCGACGTCGGCAAGCTCAAGTCCGACATCAAGAACGAAGAGGCCATCCGCAAGGTGTATGAACAGTTCACCGCGGCGTGGAACAAGCACGACGTGGCGGCGCTGACTAGCGGTTGGGCGGAGGACGGGGACCACGTCGAGCCCGACGGGCGAGTCGCCAAGGGACGCGATCAGGTCACCGCGCTGTTCACGAAAGAGCACGCGAGCATCTTCAAGGATTCGCACCTGACGCTGACGATCGATACGGTGTGGTTCATCACCCAGGATGTGGCGTTGATCGACGGCACCTACGAACTCGACGGTGTCGTCCTTCCCGACGGGACGAAAATCCCCCCGCGGAAAGGTCGTCTGAGCACGAACCTGCTCAACGAACAGGGCCGGTGGTGGATCGTTGCCAGTCGCCTCATGATCCCGACGGTGCTTCCGTACAAGCCGAGCACGCCGAAGACCTGAGTGCCCAGCTAAATCTCAAGCCGGTGACGGCGCCGCGAGAGCCCCGAGCGCTCGAACCTAATCGTTTCCGTCGCGAGATGGAGTGGGCCGACCATTGGGACCGTCAAGCCAAGCAAGCGCGCCAACGAAACGAACCTAGCAACATGGTCCTCAAGTGACGGACTTGATCAGCTCGATGTCCCTGCGGATCCAGTCGTTCACGATACGTTCGATCTCCGTCTTTCTCTCGTCGGCGACCCGCCGTAAGAACGCTGCGGCGTCGGGGTCGAGGTAGACTGGAATCCGAAGCGTGGCGCCCGGCCGGTAGAACTTGCCCCGCGTCCCCTTCGAGAAATCGTACTGCTTCTTCATCGTGTCCCTTTGCCGTACTGGCCTGTTTCCCTTTTGGTCGCCTTTCGCGCAGAGATCAAGCGGATCTGGCAGCGTGTCGCGTCTATTTCGTAGAAGGTATGAACCGCCACGAGTATGCGGGCAGAGGCGTCGAGCCCGATCGTGACCCAGCGCTCTTCTCCCTCGCTCTCCTCGTCCAGAATCGAAACCGCCCGCGGGTCGAGAAAGATCGTCGCTGCCCGTTCGAAGCCGACCCCGTGCTTCCGCAGATTGAGGGCCGCCTTCTTCGGGTCCCAATCGAAGATGTAGTCCACTGCACCCCCTCAACCTCGCTTCGATAGGCCATGGGTAGAGGAAGAAAGTCAAACTTGCGCCGATGGGCGAGGGAGACGAGAGCCATCCCTTGGCGTGCCTGATGGAAGAGCCGTAGGGCGGCGCTACGATGCGGCGGCAGGTTCGTGGAGGCAACGATGAAGCGACAGAAGAAGGCGCGGCTTCAATCTGCTGAGTGGAAGGTCGGCTCCGCCAGGGAATTTCTCGGGCTGACCGATGCCGAGGCCGCGATTGTCGAGTTGAAGATCGAGCTGGCGAAGGCGCTGCGCGCGCAGAGAGATCGGCGGAAGATGACCCAAGAGCAAGCGGGACGGACGCTCGGATCGAGTCAGTCACGCGTGGCGAAGATGGAAGCGGGCGACCCGTCGGTCAGCATTGATCTCCTCGTGCGTTCGCTCTTCAAGCTTGGCGGTAGTCGGCAGGATCTCGTGCGGCACCTCGCGCCGCCGACGAGACGGCGCGCAGCCTGAGGCGAGATGCTCCAGCTCTGGATCGTGCGTCACGTCGAACCCAGCGCCGTTTCTCCAGAGGACAGGGCTGGTGGTGGATCGTCGCCAGCCGCCTGATGATCCCGACCGTGCTGCCATACAAGCCGAGCCAGGCGAAGAGCTGATATCTCCTGGCAGTTCCTCCCTTTGAAAAAAGGAGGCTAGGAGGGATTTTGAGAGCGAAGCCAGTCGCGCAGCTTGCTCCGGTTACCCGCAAGCCGAAAACGCTGCGTGGATTCGTCAAGGGACGCGTGAGGACGCGGAAAGACATCATCTCGGTTGCGGACGTTGACCCCATGGTGTCGATTCCGGCCGCTCCCGAGCGACTATCCCGTGAGGAGGCACCAATGAAGTACCTTTGCCTGGCCTACTACGACGAGAAGAAGTTCGACACCCTGTCGGAGGCCGACCTGGCCGCGATCGGCAGGGAATGCCGGCCCCACGATGGCGTGCTCCAGCAGAGCGGCCACCTGCTCGAGGTCGGCTCCCTCGGGCCGACGCGGACGTCCGTGAGCCTGCGGCCGCGGAACGGCAGGACGTTGGTCACCGACGGCCCGTTCGCCGAGACGAAGGAGCAGCTCGGGAGCTACTTCCTCATTGAGGCGCGGGACATGAAGGAGGCCGTCCAGGTGGCCTCGAAGCATCCGGCGGCGCACCTGAACGAGCACCTGGGATGGGGCGTCGAGGTGCGTCCGATCGAGGAGTGCCGCGCCGGGCGGGCCGCGAGCGGCGTCACGGACTGAGCCCGCGCCTCACTTGCCGTCGTCGACGTAGCCGAGCGCGCGGAGCCGCCGCTCCGTCTCCGGGTCGGCGATGGTGGTGTCGGCCCGGTGCCCGAGGTGAGTGCGCGCGGCCAGCTCCCGCTCCGCGAGCCCCTGCCGGGCGTAGCCGGCGCGGATCGGGTACGCCTCCGCAAGGTCGTGTTGCTCCCGCGGATCCGTCGCGAGGTCGTACAGCTCCACACTGGCCTGGCGACTGTCGTCGAACACAGCCTTCCATGTACCGGATCGGAACCCGACCAGGTGCCGGGCCGACAGCTCGGTGCCGAAACACCGCAGTCCGATCAAGATCGTGTGGGACGCGGGCCGCCGGTGATCCTGCTCGACACGCACGTCCTGGTCTGGTTCGCGGAAGACCTCCTCGCCTTGGCACTCGGACGACCAAACTCACCGACGCCGCGCTGCAGCGCGACGAGGTCCTCGTGTCGGCAATCTCATTCTGGGAAATCACGATGCTCGCGTGGAATGTCACGACGCGCGCACGTGCGATAAAGCATACCCTCCGCGCTCAAGCGCTGATCGAGTTGTGGTTAGCCGCTAGTGCGACATCTCGTCCGTCAGAAGGGGGAAGAGACCTGAACAGGATGGGCTTCGAGTTTCAACGCGGAGTGCTGAATGGAGACGGTTTACCGCTGCCAACACCGTATTGACACCGGCGCGTCACGTGATTGGCTTCCGGCGTAAGCCTGCGAACACAAATGTCCACCTGTTTCAGTCGGCCGGGATGATGGTGCGCCCTTCACGGCGCCGCCAAAGGGTGATCGGCCATAGCAGTAGCAACCCAATGTCGTGATCGCTTTTCCGTGCTGTCGCGATGTTGCAGGCGCCGCCAGGTCGGTCGATTTGAACGGGAGTGCCTCCGAGCGGTGCAGCCTCAACGAGGATTTCTCCACCGACGGCGGTCACGTGTTTCGGGTCGCCCGTCGGGGCACTCGCCGCCGCATTTGACATCGTCAATGCGTAGTGACCTGGCGAAGCGTTGTTCGCGATTGCCACGGTGCAATTGTATAGCACCGCATCGGAAAGGATCGCGTCGGAGTTATCGAAGGCCATAACGATGGCGCGAACGCCTTGGCAATCTACGCCAGGCGAACATCGGTTGGGGAGAAACGCAAAGGAGGTGGCGCCCTTCCGTATCACGGGGTTCACTGCGCAATCCGGTGTGCCCTGGGCGGTCGCTGCGATACGGGCGGCTGGCCCGAAGGCAATATCGGCCTGCGCTGCCGCGATCGAGGTGCCAGCAGGGGACAGCGTTACCGTGAAGCTGACGCGTGCACCAGGGGTACCGATACCAGGACCGACCCACAGACACGCGTCGCGTTCACACGCCTCGGGCGTTGGGACGCGAGTTGGTCGCGGCGTCGGCGTTGGTGGCGGAGTGGGACTCGGGGTTGGGGTTCCGGTCCGCGTCGGTGTGATCGTCGCCCAAGCGGGCAGAGTGGCCTCGTATGCGCCAATGTCGCAACGACCATCGCCTGCCACCCGCGGTGCGCCGCGTTGGTCGGTCATCAGAATGCTGACGTCAGCGCCCGTGCAGCCCCTGGGGTTGGCCGCGTCGATGGCGGGGCTTCCCGACAGTAGCGCCTGTGTCAATGTCGGCCCGCCGTTGTCTTGCAGCGGGCCGAGGTGCGGGTCTAGGTTCGTGATGGTCCCCGTCGTGTCGTCCGTGAAGGTGCAGCCGCCGAGATTCTCGATCAGGTTGTAACCTTGCGAGGTCAGCGTTCCATAACAGTCGCTGCTAGGTGCGGCCCTTGGATCGGCGCGATAGTCGCAGGTGACATCTTCGGCAATTTGCGCGTGGCAGCCTCGATCGAGGGGATTCGTCGAGTTTCCGGCAACGAGCGTATTCCTGACCATCGCAGCGCCAACGTTGGCAATGCCGCCGCCATTCCCGGTTTGTTGCGCGAGGTTGCCAGAGCCGGTGTGATTGCCGCTAATCGTGCTGCTGGCGAGGGTCAGCAATCCCGAGTTGAAGATGCCACCCCCATCGCCACCAGCACCGCCGCCCTCGCCGGCCATGTTTCCGGTGATGGTAGAGTTTACCAAGGTGAGTGTTCCGCCGGGCCTAGCGTATGGAAATGCACCTTCGCCGTTGGCGATCCCTCCACCATTGCCGCCGGAGTCACCACTTCCCCCAAAGTTTCCCCTGACGGTACACCGAATCAGTGTCATCGTCCCAGAATTGAAAAGACCGCCACCGGGACCTCCATAGGACCCACCGCCCCCTGTATTGCCGGCGACTGTACTGTCCGTAAGCGTAGCGCTCCCGCTATTGGCGATGCCCCCTCCTACGCCGCCGAAATCTTCGCCCCCTCCTGCCTCATTGCCGATGACGCTACTGTGAACAAGAGTCATGCTACCGGCGTTGAAGATACCTCCTCCGGGTAAGCCGTCGTCGCTCTCGCCTGCGCTATTGTTGCTGACCGTGCTGTTCGTAAGCGTCAGGGTGGCGCCCGCAGCGTTGTTGATGCCGCCGCCACCGCTTGCCGCACGGTCACCGGTCTCCGCAGCGCCGATGACCGTGAGCACGCCCGCACCGTTTGCGGTTACCGTGACGTTGGTCAGCGACAATGTACCCTCGTTCAAAATGGCCCCACCTTCCCCGCCGGAGAGGACGCAGGCGCCGCCGACGCAGATGTTCGGAATCTGGCCATTCGCGAGAGTGAGATCACTAACCGTCAGGTGGCCGCTGCCCGCCACGTGAAGCAGGCGAAAACCCGGGGTGCCGGTCGCGCGGCTTCGCGTGATCGTCGCCGCGTTGCCGTTGATCGTGACCTCGCTGCTTATGGACGGCAAGCCGTTTGGCTGCGGCAGGCCAAGGTGCCTCGTCACGTTGTCCAAGTCGGTGAGCGTATAGACGCCCCGCGCTGCGAGGTTGATCGTGTCCGAGCCGTGGCCTGCCGGACAGCCTCCGGTGGAAGCGTCGGTATTGGCGGCTCTGATCGCATCGCGAAGGGTGCAAATGTGACCACCGCTTACGCTTGACGTACTTTTGACCGTGATGGTAGCGGCGTTCGCGAGGTCACCTAGTAGGAAGGCGACTGCGAAGGTCGCCACAGCAGCTGTGACAACGATGAGCCGCACGTGTTTGACTACTACTTCCATTGGCCATCAACCCAGCGTGACAGCAACACGCCCTCCACAGTAACGCAAGATCAGAGTTCGTTGTTGCCGCATATGCGAATGCCCGTACTCCAAATGTGCTACGGACCGCTGGTGGAAGTGCGCGAGTTGGTTGTCGCGCTGATCGAAGCGAGCATGGGCGCCCGCAGAGCGCACGGGCCCCGGACGCTACTCAAGCTCAGCCGCGATGAGACTCGGTCCTCCATCTGCGCGACTTAGAAACACGCGCCGAGCCCACCCCAACTCGCTCGAACGGGGCAGCAAGGCTTCCGGCTTGCAACAACTGCCGCGATCCGGCATCGGAGCAGTGTGCACACTCAGCTTGAAACCCATCCGCGCCACGACTTCGAGGGCGCGCTGCGAGAGCATCGTCTGCCGCCGTTGACGCGTGGCGCACTTCGCACGCTTCAGGTCAATGTCGGCAAGCTCTGCAATCAAGCCTGCCATCACTGTCACGTCGACGCGGGGCCGAAGCGTACTGAGATCATGACCCGCGCCACCGGCGAGCGCGTGGTCGCGCTGTTGGCCGCGCATCCCGATGTTGATACGCTCGACCTCACCGGTGGGGCGCCGGAGCTCAATCCGAATTTCATTTGGTTGGTCGAGCAGGCGCGCACCCTCGGGCGGCGCGTGATCGTCCGCTGCAATCTCACCGTGACGCGTGTGTCCGGCATGGAGTACCTGCCCGAGTTCTATCGTGACCACGCCGTGGAGCTGGTCTGCTCGCTGCCGTGTTACACTGCCGAGAACGTCGATCAGCAGCGCGGTCACGGGGTGTTCGACCAAAGCATCGCTGCGCTGCGTCGGCTCAATCAGCTCGGCTACGGCCTTGCGGATTCATCGTTGGTGTTGGACCTGGTCTACAACCCGGTCGGTGACTTCCTCCCGCCAGAGCAAACGCAGCTCGAAGCCCGCTACAAACTCGAGCTGAAGACGCTCTTCGACATCGACTTCCACCATCTCTTCACTATCACCAACATGCCGATCAAACGCTTCGCCGAACAGCTCCAGCGTTGGGGCAAGCTCGACGAATACATGGGGCTGCTCGTCAATCACTTCAATCCCGTAACCGTCGACGGTCTGATGTGTCGCAGCTTGCTCAGTGTCGGTTGGGAGGGCACGCTCTACGACTGCGACTTCAATCAGATGCTTGAGCTGCCGATTCTGTCCGCCACCACCGGCCAAGCACTGACGATTTGGAACGTCGACGATCTGTCGAATCTGAACGGTACTCGCGTCCGCACCGCCGCACACTGCTTCGGTTGTACCGCCGGCGCGGGATCGAGCTGTGGCGGCGCGCTGCAGTAGACTGGGCTACGGGCGCTGCAGTGGTGCTGCCGCGCGCGCGTACCAGATCGGTACGACGAACAGATTCAGCCACGTCGACGTCACCAAGCCGCCGACGATCACCAAGGCCATCGGTTGTTCGATCTCGCCGCCGGCGCGGCCACCGAGCGCGAGCAGCGGCAGCAGCGCAATGCCGGTGGTGAGCGCGGTCATCAGGATCGGCGCCAGCCGATTTGCCGCCGCTGTGGCGATCTCGATGTGATCGAGCGCGTGCCCGCGCTCGGCTTCGACGTGGCGAAAGTGAGCGATCAGCACGATGCCGTTGCGGATGGTGATGCCGAACACGGTCACGAAGCCGACAATCGCACCCAGCGACAGCCGTCCGCCGGCGCCCAGCAACACCGCCGCGAGCCCGCCGACGAACGCCAGCGGTACGTTCACCATCGTCAGTGCGGCGAGGCGTACGGACTGAAAATCGAACACCAACAGCGCAAAGATTCCCACCAACGCCAGCGCGCCCAAGCCCATCAGCCGCTGCTGCGCGGTGCGCGCGGCGACGTATTCGCCGCCGACCTCGGCGTACACACCCGCCGGCAGCGCCACCTCGGCCACGGTGTGCGCGACATCGCGTGCGACTTGTTCGAGCGAACGACCGCTGGCGTCGAGCCGCACCACGATGGTCCGCACGCCGTCCTCGTGCGAAATGGCGTTGCGCAACGGTGTGACCTCTACGTCGGCTACCGCGCTCAATGGCAGCACGCGACCATTCGACGAAATCAACGGCAAGCGCGCCAAACGCGTCGGATCGCTGCTCGCGTCAGTGGCCAGCCGCAGCACTACGTCGGCTTGCCGCTCACCTTCAACCAGCCGCCCAATCGGCAGCCCACCGAGTGCACTGCGCAGCGCGCGCTCGACGGTCGACAGCGGCACGCCCAGCCGCAACATCTCGTCACGGCGCGGGCGGATGTGAATTCCCGGCGCGGTCAGTGCGCCGGGCGCGTAGATGTCCACCGCGCCGGGAACCGCGGCGACGCGCTCGCTCACCATGCGCGCCGCTTGTTCCAGACTGGCCAGCTCGTGGCCGCGCAGGTGTACGACGATGGCAGCGCCGGTCCCTTCCAAGAGTTCCTCGATCCGCTCGTTGAGAAACTGCTTCAGATCGAAGGCGAAGCCACCGATCTGCGCCACTCGCTCACGGATCATCTGGGTGATGTGCTCGGCATCGACATCGGCCGCCAACTGCACCAATAGTTCGCTGCGCTCTGCTCCCCAGGTGTCTTCCGACAGAGTGGAGCGGCCGATCTGCTGCGCCACCGACTGTACGCCCGGCACGTCGAGTAGTGCCCGAGCCGCCACCGCGCCCACACGCGCCGATTCATCGAGCCCCACCCCGGGGGCACCGGTCATGTGCATGACGAAGTTGGTCTCATGAAACTCCGGCAGAAACTCCAAGCGCAGCAGTGGCGTCAACGCGACGCCTGCCAGCACCGTCACTGCGCTCGCGACAATCACCGCCGCCGGGCGGGCCAGTACTTGCATGAGGGCGCGCTCGTAGTGCCGTCGCAGCGCGGTCATCAAACGCGGCGGCTTGGGTCGCTGCTGCGCCGCACCGGGTAGCAGCACCAACGCGAGTGCCGGCGTGACCGTCAGCGCCACACCGAGCGAAGCGAGCGTTGCCAATACGTACGCGGCGGCCAACGGGCGGAACAACGCCCCCTCGAGGCCGCCGAGCAAGAACACCGGCAGAAACACCAGCGCCACCATCGCGGTCGCGTACACCACCGCGCTGCGCACTTCGACCGACGCGGCCAGCACGATGTCGAAGGCCCGCGATCCGGCCGGCGCGCTGCGCAGGCGGCGCCACGCGTTCTCGACGTCGATGATCGCATCATCGACGACTTCGCCGGTGGCGATCGCGAGCCCGCCCAAAACCATGACGTTGATGGTGACACCGGCTGCCCGCAGCACGGCCACTGCGGTGAGTAAGGAGAGCGGAATGGCGACAACGCTGATCAGTGCGGCACGCAGGTTGCCGATGAACACGAT
>JBGOUW010000554.1:0-3249 GCA_041477755.1 Binatia bacterium | reverse complement strand
CGGCGCGGGTGGCGGCAACGTCGCGAGCAAACGCACGCCCTCCGGTGTCAGTTTCACTCGGTCCCCAGCCCGGCTGACGACAAACCAGGCTGGGTGGACCCCTGCGAGCCCGGCCAGTAGCGCCGACTGCGTGACGTCTCCGAGCAGCAGCTGCGCGAGCGTGTGAAAGTTGGTCCAGGCGTTTACGCGATGGCCTAACTCCAGAATCATCCTCGCGAGGGTCTCATCCATGCAGACCTCGTGCCCTCCGCTCAGCGGTGCCCGCCGCGACCACGGGCTCGATCGCGCAGCTCAACCAGCTCTGCGATGTCATCTCCACTGTAATCGCCGAACTGATACGGAGGGACGCCAGCCGGCTGCCCAGAGTGAAGCCGTTTGAGCATTTCCCACACCGACTCAACCGCCCAAATGATCTCGTTGCCCGTGATCCCAGCAGCCTTGTAGACAGCCTGCGGATCGAGGACGGCGTCCTTGTCGATGTGAACAAACGTCTTGTCTCGTATCGTCTTGAGGCGGCTTGAGAACTTGTGAAGCCGCCGCATATCGAGCCCTTGCCCAACCCTCTTTGGCTCGCACCGATGCAGATACCAGAACGATGCGACTCGTGTGGACTGCTCGAAAACGCGCACCAAGCGCAGCAGCCGGTCTCCATGCAAAGCGGTATGTGCCACTCGAAAGAAGCCGATGCTCTCCACGCCGACTAGTTTCTCTAGCGCTCTCTGCTCCGTACGAAGCCAATCAACTTCGGCCAAGAGGCGCCGGACCGTGCGCCAGAAGCGCTCTTCGTGCTGCTTCATGTTGCGTGCGTACCGCCGCACGGCATGAAAATCAAAGTGTCCGCACGTTGCGCAGATTCGTGGAGAAAGACGAGCCGTCGGCCTAGAGCGGCGGCAAGTTGCACACCTTGCGCAAGACGCCCGGCCGGACTAATTGAACGCGACGATGCGCTACGATTTCACTCCCGAGCAGCTCGCCTGGCGCGACGAGGTGCGCGCGTTCATCAAAGAGCATCTCACTTCGGCGATGCTGGATGAGTCGCGCGAATCGGGTAACGAAGGGCAAGGGCCGCTGGCCAAGGAATTCGTCCTCAAACTGCGCGATCGGGGCTGGTGGGGGTTACCGTGGCCGAAGGAATACGGCGGGCTCGGTCGCTCGGCGATCGAGCAGTGGATCTTCGTCGATGAACTCGAAGGGGCCGGCGCACCGATGCTGCCGCTGACAGTTACGTCGGTGGCACCAACGATCATGCGCATAGGCACCGAGCCGCAGAAGCAGCACTGGCTACCGCGCATCAAAAACGCCGAGATCGAGTTCGCGCTGGGCTACTCCGAATCGGAGGCCGGCACCGACCTGGCGGCGCTGCGCACGCGCGCCGTTCTCGACGGTGACGAGTGGGTCATCAACGGCCAGAAGATGTGGAACACCCACGCGCATATGGCGACGCACAACTGGCTCGCCGTGCGCACCGAACCCGACGCGCCCAAGCACAAGGGCATCTCGATGATGATCGTACCGATGGACGCCCCTGGCGTCACGGTGCAAGGCATCACCGTGTGGCCGGGGTTGCGCACCAATGCGCTGTTCCTCGACAACGTGCGCGTGCCGCGCGACTACTTGATTGGCGAACGCGGCATGGGCTTCTACTACGCGGCGATGGCACTCAACTTCGAGCGACTCAGCATCGGTTCGGTGGCCATGACCCGACGCTACTTTCGCGAGTTGGTCGCCTACGTGCGCGAGGCTGAAGTCGACGGCGTGCCATTGCGCCAGAATCCGTGGGTGCGCGAACGCCTCGCGCGACTTGCCGTCGACATCGAAGCGGCGCGCATGCTCGGTCTCGAAACCGCATGGGCACTGGACGAGGGGCGTGTCCCAGCCGCGGAGTCGTCGATGGCGAAGATTTTCGTCAGCGAGTTGGCGCAACGCGTCGCCGATACCGGCAGCGAGATCCTCGGCTTTCCGGGGCAACTCCATCCCGAAGAACCGTGCTCCCCCCTCCATGGCCGTTTGCAGTGGCTCTACCGCACCGCCCCGTTGCTCGCCTTCGGCGGCGGTACCAACGAAGTGCAGCGCACCATCATCGCATTGATGGGGTACGGGCTGCCGCGCAAGTAGCGGATGGCAAATGGCAGATAGCTGATGGCTGATGGATCGGAACTGATGGACACGCTCTTCGAATCGCATCTCACATCATTGCCGTTGCTGTTTCGCGGCAAGGTGCGCGACATTTACGATGCCGGGCAATACCTGTTGCTGGTCGCGACCGACCGCTTGTCGGCGTTCGATGTGGTGTTGCCCACGCCGATTCCCGAGAAAGGTCGCATCCTCACCGAGTTGTCCCTTTTCTGGTTCGATCGGATGAAGGATCTCGTTCCCAACCACGTGGTGTCGACCGACGTGAGCCCATACATTCGCGATGCGGCCGAGCGCGCGCCGATCGAAGGCCGCACGGTCGTGTGTCGCAAGGCCGAGCCGCTCAAGATCGAAACCATCGTGCGCGGCTACCTCGCGGGGACCGGGTGGAAGGACTACCTGCGCGATGGCTCGGTATGCGGCGTGCCACTGCCCGCCGGGTTGCGCGAGGCGGACAAGCTGCCGGAGCCGATCTTCACGCCGTCGACGAAGGCGGACCGCGGGCAACACGACGAGAACATCAGTTTCGATCACGCCACAGAGATGGTGGGCCGTCCGCTGGCGGAACGGGTGCGCGAGCTGTCGCTGCTGGTCTACAAGGCGGCCGCCGCCTACGCCGAGACGCGCGGCCTCATCATCTGTGACACCAAGTTCGAGTGGGGACTGATCGACGGCAAGTTGATCCTGATCGATGAGTTGCTCACACCCGATTCGTCGCGCTTCTGGCCGCAAAGTGAGTATCACCCCGGTAGCACACCGCCGAGTTTCGACAAGCAACCGGTGCGCGACTACCTCGAATCAATCGGCTTCAACAAGCAGCCGCCGGCGCCCGAGTTGCCACCGGCGATCGCGCGCCAAACAACCGAGCGGTATCGCGAGGCGTTGGTACGGCTGAGAGGATACTAACGATCTATGCGTCTCGCACCGACACCCGAGCAGGCCGAGCTGAAGGCGGCGGTCCGCCGCTTTTGCGATGAGCAGATCAGCCCCGAACGGCTGACCGCGTGGGCGCGCACGCCGCGCGGGATCGACGAGAGCACGTGGCAGGCAATCGCGGCACTCGGCTGGTTCGGACTGGCACTCCCAGCCGAATGCAGCGGCAGCGGGCAGAGTGTG
>JBGOUW010000120.1:0-10917 GCA_041477755.1 Binatia bacterium | reverse complement strand
CTGGCTTCGAGGTCGGCAGCGCGTGGCGGGGGCGGCGCTTGGTCGCATTACCGTTCTCTGATCTCGGTGCGCCAGTGGGGGCGCCAGCGGCGATTTCGGCAATCCTCGCGATGGTTGTGGGCGATGCGCAACAACGGACTTGGCGCACGGTGGAGGTTCGTGGCGCCGTAGTTCAACCAGTCGACTTCACCACGGTCACGCACAACGATCTCTATCTGCTGCCTCTCAATCGATCGCTGTGTGACCTCGTGCGCGGTTTCTCCGATTCGGTACGCTGGGGTCGCAAGCGGGCGTTGCGCGACGGCGTGACGGTGGCGCGCGCCAGTAGCGAGGCCGCGCTGACGGAATTCTATCGCTTGCACCAACTGACTCGCCGCAAGCTCGGCGTCCCGGTGCAGCCGTGGCGTTTCTTCGAACTGCTGTGGCGCGAGTTCTTCGCGCGTGACGCGGGATTCGTCGTGCAGGCAACGGCTGCCGGGCGCGCGATCGCCAGCGCAGTGTTTCTGCGCCATGGAAGCCGACTCTACTACAAGTTCAGCGCCAGCGATCCGCGCGCATTGGCGTCACAGCCGAACAGTTTGGTGTTGTGGAATGCGATCGAATGGGCCCACGCTGCCGGCCTGACGGAGATCGATTTGGGAAAGACGGCGCGCGAGAACGCCGGCTTGGTGCGCTTCAAACGCAGTTGGGGGGCGCAGGCGGTGGCGCTGCCGCATAGCTACTTTCCGCGCGTCGTGGGAGTCGGTGCAGAATCGGAAGACTCAGCGCGTCTCCGCGCGGTGCGGGCGGTGTGGCGCCACCTGCCGCTGCCGGTGACGCGACTGGTCGGCGGCTTGGTCTACCGCGCGTTGGCGTGAGGGCCTGTGCGACGCTCCTGCTGCCAGTCGATTGCAGTCGTTCTCATCTGGTTGGCGTCGTCCATTGGTGCGACCGCGTCTGCCGGTAGCGTCATCATCGATCCGGCAAGTGCGGCGCATGATCTCGGCGCGGCGGTGAATCAAGTGATGGCGGCGATGCCGGCTGTGTTGACTTCCGACCCGACGGTGGACGTGATTGGCGGCGCCCTGATCGCGCAACTTCCCGCGAATGCGACGGCGCGCGCGGTGCCGAAGAACGTGACGGCGCTGAAGCCGGGCGAGTACAGTGTGATCGTTGCCGGTGTCACAGCCAACGGGGCGGAGGTGGCCGCGGGGACGCCGCTGCCGGTGACCGTTGGAGCCGATCAGGTAGTAGAGATCACGCTGCCGACAGGAACACCACCGCTGAGCAGCTACACGATCTACGCCGGCCGCGGCGGCGCAGAGACGCTACAAGCGCAAGAACTCGCGCCAGGCTCGACCGTCCGGCTGATCGATCCGACTGAGTTCTTCAATCGTCGCACCGGCGAGGTGCCGTACTATCCCAACGGGCCGGGCCCGCCGGTGATCGTCCGCGTCATCGTGGCTGCCTACTCCGGCGAGCGGCTAGTGAAGCTGAGCGCGGAGCAAGAACTCCACGTTGCAGCGACGCAGAGCATACGCGTCACGCTGCCGAATCTGCCGGAGCTGACGTTCGCCGTGTTCGCGAGCGCGGGTCCGGAACGCGAGCGGTTGCAGGTGCGTGGGCTGCGGCCGGGAAGCGCGTACACGCTCGGCGTGTTGCGTGACGACGGCGAGCCGCTGCCGTCACGCGCACTGCGCATCGAGATTGTGCCGGGCGATTACGAGCAGGCGACGAGGATCGTGATCGATCGACCCGAGGTCACGCTGGCCTGCGCGACCCCGACGACGATTCGTGTGACCCACGGGTTCGATCAGTCGGCGGTTCTGATCAACCCTGCGATTCTTGGCCCTCACCCCAGCCCTCTCCCAGAGGGAGAGGGGGCCGGAGGCGTTGGCGACAACGTCGGCGTACACCGGCTGCACACCGTCACGATCGAAGGCTGTACTTGGGATATGAGCGGACAGATCGAAGCCGCCGCCACGCCGCCACCGGACGATGTGCGCAACTTCGCCGTCATGGCGTGGGCGACGGACGAGATCACTCTGCGCGGAGTAGGGATTCGCAACAATTTGCGCGGCGGGCTCAATGCGCTGAGTTGCTCCGATGTGCGGATCGAGGACTCTCGCATCGAGCGCACCCGCGGCCGCGCGCAGAGCGATGATCACGGCCGGTTGCTGCCGGGTCGCGGCGTCGGCAACGCCATCAACGTGGCGCGCAACGCGCCGTTCTCCAATCCAGTCGGCGACGCGCGACAGACCCGCACGATCATCGCCAACAATCTGATCGTCGGTGACGACTACGGCGAGATGTACGGCATCGTCGTGGCGGCTGGGGGCGCCAGTGAGAACACGATCATCGGCAACACCGTCAGTCATCTGCGTGGAGCCTGCATCGCGCTCGAAGGGCAGAACGGGCGCGACAGCGGCCGCACGACGATTAGCGGCAACACCTGCACCGACACTGGTGGGATCATTAGTGACAACGCAAGCGGCGGACTGGCGGATTCAGAGATGCGCGCGGTAACGATTGCCGGCAATACGATCAGCGCGAGCCGAGCCGCGGGAATCGCCGTGAGTTCGAGCAATACCACGGTCAGCGGCAACGTCGTCGATGGTTGCCAGTTCGATGGGACCGCGAGCGGCTGCATCCTGATCACGCCGCCGCGCCCATCCGGCGCCGCGACGCGGTCCGGCACGCGTAACCTGCTCGTCGCCGACAACGTCATCGTGCTCGGTGCCGCGACCCACGCGCAGCCGCCCGTCGGCGTGTACGTCAATGGAGCCGCGCCGATCACGTCGCTGACGCTGGCGCACAATCGCATCGATTGCGAGCGCACGCCGAATAGTCTTGGAGTTCATCTGTCGGGCGACGTGACCGACGCGGTGCTGCACGGCAACGTGATCAGCGATTGCGGCGGCGACGGCGTGCTGGTGACCGATTTCAGCATGGTCGGCGTGCCGGTGCCGCAGCGGCTCATCGCCAGCGACAACGTGTTCCGCAACCTGAATCTCTCCGACCGCTGGATGGACGGCCGTCACCCGGTCGGGGCCGCGTTTCGCTTCATGATCGATGGCATCGGCACGACCAGCGCGGGCCATCGCCTGCGCTCCAATCAAGTGACCGACGAGCGTGCCCCGCCGCACGTGCGCTACGGCGTAATCTTCGACGCCGAGCGTCCCGGCGCCATTACCGACGTGCACCTCGACGGTAACGAGTGGAACGCCCGCACGGATGACGTGTACAACACCGGCGCGACGGATGTCGTGGTAAAGTAGCTCGCAATGCGGAAAGCGGAGTGCGGAATGCGGAATAGGGAGGGTCAGACGAATACGAGCCGCGAGCACGAACCACGATGAGGATCTTCGTCAAGCGCCTCTGCAAGTGGATGGCACGGTGGCTGCCAGGCTTCCGGCTACGGATCGCGTTGCTGCGCGCCTGCGGCCATCGCATCGGCCGCGACGTCTACATCGGCGAAGAGTTGTTGGTGATCGAGGAGCTGGCTGACTTCTCCGAGAAACTGGTCATCGGTGATCGCGTGGCGATCGCTCCACGAGTCACTCTGGTCACCTCGTCCGACGCCAACTTCTCGCGCCTGATGGAGCGCATCAAACCCGTTCGTGGGCGCATCGAGATCAAAGATGACGCGTGGATCGGTACCGGTGTGGTCATTCTGCCGAACGTCACAATCGGCCGCGCCGCGATCGTCGGTGCGGGTGCGGTGGTGACACGCGACGTGCCGGATGAAGCGGTGGTTGCCGGCGTGCCGGCGAAACCGTTGGTGTAGCCGTGCGGATCTGGGTCGACATCGAGAACGCGCCGCAGGCGTGGTTTTTTCGGCCGCTGCTGCCGGCATTGCGTGCGCGCGGGGCCGAGACGCTGGTCACGGTGCGCGACTACGGCGAGGCGGTGGCGCTGCTGGAGGCGGCGGGCGAACGGTTCACGGTCGTGGGCGGAGTTGCCGGCGGCTCGCGGCTGGCGCGCACGGCGGCGGTGGCGACGCGGGCGCTTGCGCTCGCACGGTTCGCGCGCGGCCGCGGCGTCGACGTCGCGGTCAGTCACGGCGTCCGCCCGCATCTGGCGGCGGCGGCGCTGCTGCGCATTCCGTGTCTCACCGGCTACGACTACGAGTACGCGTCGAAGTTGCTCGTGCATCGGCTCGCCTGCGAAGTGTTGGTGCCGCGCGTGCTATTGGAGCAGCACCTCCGTCCAGTCGGTGCGGATCTCACCAAGGTCACGCCATACGATGGTTTCAAGGAGGAGCTGTACCTTACCGACTTCAGTCCTGACAACGCGATCTACGCGGTGCTGACTCTCGATCCGACGCGTCCGATCGTAACCGTGCGTCCGCCCTCGTTTCACGCGCACTACGCCAGCGACGAAGGCAATGCGTTGTTTTTCGATGTGCTGGCGGCATTGCGGCGCAATCGGGAGACGCAACTCGTGGTCACCGCCCGCGATGCGGCGCAGCGCGCTCACATCGCGTCGGCGTGCGGCGGAGACCCGTGCGTGTGCATTCCCGAGAGGCCAGTGGACGGGCTCAATCTGATCTGGCACTCCGATCTGGTGATTTCCGGTGGTGGCACGATGGCGCGCGAAGCGGCGTTACTGGGCGTGCCGGCGGTCAGCATCTTTCGCGGCAGGCCGGGCGTCCTCGATGCGCATCTCGAATCGCTCGGGCGGCTGCGGCGTATTCGCGCCGCGAGCGAATTGAATTCCACTAGGATCGTTTCGGCGCGCGCGCAGCGTACGGTGCCGCCACGACGGACGGACTTGGTGGAGCACGTCGTCGCGCGGATTCTGAGCCATGGCTGAAGCTACCGCGAATACGGTCGCGGGTTTCTGGAAGTTGCGTGATGCCGCGTGGCCCGATGCGGCCTCAAGTGCGCCCGATGCGGGTCCACCTGCGTTACATCGCCTCGAACCCGACGCCTTCTGGTTTGGCAGGCGCGCGCCGGCGCGTGACGCGGCGCTGCCGTTCGATCTCGATACGGTGTTCGAGAACTATCTCTTAGAGCGCTACGCCGCCGACTCGGCGCCGCTGCGTGACGCGTACTATCGCGTGCGGCCGTTGGTGCCGTTGGCGGTGCGGCGGGGGCTGCAACGCTGGCAGGCGCGCCGCTGCGATGTGGCGCGCTTTCCGCGCTGGCCGATCGAACTGAGTCTGATCCGATTTCATCAGCTCGTGCTGCGCTCGGTGATGGGCGATCGCGCGGAACTGCCGTACGTTGGACTGTGGCCTGGTGATCGCCAGTTCGCTTTCGTCCTCACGCACGACGTGGATAGTGCCGACGGCTTCGCGCGCATCGGTGAGATTGCGCGCATCGAGCGTGACCTCGGCTTTCGCTCGGCGTGGTTCGTCGTGCCGGAATTGTACCAAGTCGATTGGGAGCGGCTGGCGCGTTTGGTGGAAGACGGGTTCGAGGTCGGCATTCATGGCCTCAGGCACGACGGCCGGTTGTTCGCATCGCGCGCGATCTTCGAGGCCCGTCTGCCGCGCATCAACGAGTACGTTCGCCGCTGTGGTGCCGCCGGCTTCCGCAGTCCGGCGACGCTGCGGCGCGCCGATTGGCTGCAGGAGATCGCGGTCGACTACGACGCCTCATACTTCGACAGCGACCCGTTCGAACCGCAGCCGGGCGGTACCTGTAGCTGGTGGCCGTTCTTCCTCGGCCGACTCGTCGAATTGCCGTACACGTTGCCGCAGGACTTTACGCTGTTCGAGAAGCTGCGGCTCGATGCGGCGGCGCTGTGGATCGAGAAGCTGGAGCTGATCGGGCGCTATCGCGGGATGGCGCTGATGCTGACGCATCCCGACTATCTGGACCGGCGCGAGCGACTTGACGCCTACGTGCGCACCTTGCAATGGGTCGCCAAACGAGCAAAGTGCTGGCACGCGGTGCCACGCGAGGTCGCCCAATGGTGGCGCGCCCGCGCCGCGGCGCATTGGCAGACTGATGGGACGATCGACACGACACTCGAATGGGGCACATGGCGCAGCGAGTTGCGACCCGGCGTAATCCGACTGGGCCGCGGCGAGCTGGGCTGGTAGCCGCACGTTCCGCGGCGCCGTATGTGCATCCGCGCGCGCTGGTGGAGTCGAACACCATCGGCGCACGCACACGAGTGTGGGCCTTCGCCCACGTCCAGGCCGGCGTGCGGGTCGGGGCCGACTGCAACATCGGCGAACAGTGCTTTCTCGAAGCGGGGGTGACGATCGGTGACGGCGTCGTGATCAAGAATGGCGTGTCGATCTGGGCCGGGATCACGATCGAGTCCGGTGCCTTCATCGGTCCCAACGTGGCGTTCACCAACGACGCGCGACCGCGCAGCCGGGTGTACCACGATGAACCTGGCCGCACGGTGGTGCGCGAGGGCGCCAGCATCGGCGCGAATGCCACGTTACTGAGCGGACTCGAAGTCGGGCGCTACGCGCTGGTGGGCGCCGGCGCGGTGGTCACCAAGTCGGTGCCGGCCTTCACGTTGGTGATCGGCAACCCCGCACGCATGGACGGCCGGGTCTGTCGTTGCGCCGCGCCGCTGCGGTTTGTGCGCCACCGCGCCGTGTGTGAGTGTGGGCGGCAGTATCGGAAGATTCGCGGTGGGATTGAAGAGGCCAGAGACTAGTCACTTGGATGAACACGATGACTGAGCACGCCTGGTGATGACCAACGTTCCCATCACCGACTTGCACGCGCAGTACGAAGAATTGCGCACGGAGATCGACGCCGCGATCGCTAGCGTGCTGCGCTCCTCGCGTTTCATCGGCGGCGAGGAGGTCGCGGGTTTCGAGGAGGAATTTGCGGACTACTGTGGGGCGCGCTTCGCCGTCGCCGTCGGCAACGGCACCGACGCGTTGCGCTTGGCGCTGCAAGCCTGTCGCATCGGCCGAGGCGACGCCGTGCTCACGGTACCGTTCACGTTCGTCGCGACCGTCGAGGCGATTGTTCAGGTCGGTGCGCAACCGGTATTCGTCGACATTACCGACGCCGACTTCACGCTCGACAGCGCTGCCGCCGAGCGCTTCGTGCGCGAGCAGACCGAAGCGCGCGGGGGCCGGCGCGTGGTCAAGGGCAGTGGCGCGACGTTGCGTGCCATCATGCCGGTCCACTTGTATGGCTTGCCGGCGAACATCCAGGCGCTGATGCGCTTGGCCGGGCAGCACGGGCTGCGAATCATCGAAGACGCCGCGCAGGCGGTCGGCGCGCGGTGCATGGTGGCGGGCGCGTCGCGTCGGGTGGGCAGGCTCGGCGATGTTGCCGGCTTCAGCTTGTTCCCGGCGAAGAATCTGGGCGCGATGGGCGACGCCGGCGTGGTGACGACCAACGATGCCGCCGTCGCCGAGCAAATCCGGTTGCTCGCCGATCACGGGCAGACGGAGAAGTACACCCACGTGCTGCCGGACGGGGGCAACTCGCGGCTTGACGCACTGCAAGCGGCGGTGTTGCGCGTCAAGTTGCGCCGCCTCGATGAGTGGAACCTGGCGCGACGGCACTGGGCGCAGCGCTATGACGAGCGGCTGGCCGGCTTGCGGATCCAACTACCCCGCCACGCCGAGGGTCGCGAGTCGGTGTATCATCAATATGTCGTGCGCGTGTCGGATCGCGAGCACTTCCGCGATGTGCTCGCTTCACGTGGGATTGCCACCGGGGTTCACTATCCGGTCCCGGTGCACCGTCAGCCGGGCTTTGCATACCTGGAGTTACTCGAGGGCACGTTCCCGGTGGCCGAGCGCTGTGCGCGCGAAGTGGTGTCGCTGCCGCTGTGGGCTCACATGACCGAAGCGCATAGCGATGCGGTGATCGCCGCCGTGCGGGACGCGTGCGGAGGTTGAGCGATTCGGTCTACGCGGTTGCGGTCGTGGGAATGGGGGACGCGGCGCGTGCGGTCATGCGCGCGGCACGAGCGGCAAATCTCGAGGTAGTGGGCGACGTGCTTGCCCCCGATTCGGTCGCGATGGACCCGCCGTCTGGTGTCGATCGCGTGCTGGTGGCGTCCGTTGGAATTGGGCGCGAGGGGCTGGCGCGACTGGCGCAACGTTGCGTTGAGCGCGGCGTGTCGGTGTGGCTGGAAGCCTCCGCGCTGCCGGCGATCCGTTTTGATTTGCTGCGCAACGAATCCATCGGTGGACTCGCAGGCGTGGTGCTAGCGGGCGCTCGAGTGCCCGGCGCGCTGGCTCGTGCCCTCGACATCGTCGTGGCGTGCATGGCGCTGGCGCTGCTCTCGCCTGTGCTGTTGGTGATCGCGTTGCTGGTCAGACTGTCCTCATCAGGGCCCGTGCTGCACCGGGCGGAGGTGGCCGGACAAGACGGCCGGCCGTTCACATGGTACAAGTTCCGCACGATGCGGCTGGGGGGTGAAGACGAAGCGCGGCGCCGCCAACGCTTCGCGGAGTTCGTCAATGGAGACAACGTGGCGGGCAAGATTGTCGATGAGTCGCGCGTGACAGCGATCGGGCACGTCTTGCGGCGACACAGCCTCGATGAATTGCCGCAGTTGTTCTCGGTGCTCGTGGGCGACATGACGCTGATCGGTCCGCGTCCGTGCCTGGTGTACGAGTACGAATTGCTGAAGCCGTGGCAGCAAGCGCGCTTGGCGGTGCGGCCTGGCCTGACCGGCCTGTGGCAGGTGCGCGGCCGCGGAAAAGCACTGGCTGACGAGATGGCGTTCATGGACATCTGTTACGCGCTCGGACGGACGTGGCGCACCGATCTGCGCGTGCTGTGGGAAACCGTGCGCGTGGTGTTCGCCGGGCGCGGAGGCACGTGATGCGCGAGCTTAGCATCGGCGTGATCGGCTGCGGCTACTGGGGGCCGAACGTGCTGCGCAGTTTCAACATGGTGCCGGGCTGTCGTGTGCGGCGCGCCGCCGATCGCCGCGCCGGGCGGCGGCGTTTGGTGGCGGAACAGTTTCCCGACGTCACGCTGTCGGAAGATCATCAGCCGATCCTGAGCGATCCGGCAATCGACGCGGTCTGTGTCGTAACCCCGGTGTCGACGCATCACGAGGTGGCGCTCGCGGCGCTGCGCGCCGGCAAGCACGTGTTTGTCGAGAAGCCGTTAGCGATGACAGCGGCCGAGGCCGAGGACATTGTCGCGCTCGCCGCGCAGATGGGACTCGTGGTCGGCGTCGGCCACCTGTTCGAGTATCACCCGGCGGTGACCGCACTGCGCGCCGCCCTCGTCGACGGCATGATCGGGGACCTGGCTTACATGGATGCGGCGCGTATCAACTTGGGTCCGCCAGCGAGCGAGGTGAATGTCCTGTGGGACCTCGCGCCCCACGACCTCTCGATTCAGATCCTGTTGGCGGGTGAGGCGCCGCAAACGGTGACCGCGTTTGCGGGTAGCTTCACGCGTGACGGTCTGCTCGATGCGGCGTTCGTCCATCTCGGTTTCGCGAGCGGCTGCATGGGCCACATTCACGTGAGTTGGCTGTCGCCGCACAAGACCCGCCGACTGTTTGTGATGGGGACGCGGGGCTCGATGCTGTACGACGACACGGCAGCGGAGAAGGTGCGCATCTTTGATCAGGGCTTCGACAGCCGCGCGGGGGCCACAGACGAAGACGCGCACGCGTTGTTCTACCGGCCGGCGAAGGTCGAAGTGCCGGTGCTCAGCAGCGACGAGCCGCTGCGCCTGGAGTGCGAAGAGTTCGCCCGCGCCATTCGCACCGGGAGCGCGCCGCGCGCCGACGGCGCCAGCGGCGTGCGTGTGGTGCGCGTGCTGGCCGCGGCCGAGCAGTCGCTTGCACGTGGTTCGGTGAGCGTGCGCTTGAGTGAGGTGGGGTTCGCCTGATGCGCGCGCTGGTGACAGGCGGTGCGGGCTTCATCGGCTCGCACATCAGCGATCGCCTGCTGGCTGAGGGTTACGCGGTGCGCGTCCTCGACAACCTGCAACCGCGAGTCCACCCCTTGGGAAAACCGCGTCATGTGTCGCGCGAGGTGGAGTTCATTGAAGGTGACGTGCGCGACAAGGCGACCCTGCGCGCCGCGCTGCGCGGCGTCGACGTGGTCTTTCACCAGGCGGCGTACCAGGACTACATGCCGGACTTCAGCACGTTCTTCTCGACCAACGCGGTGAGCACCGCGTTGATCATCGAGATCCTGGTCGAAGAACGCTGGCCGCTTCGTAAACTCATCGTCGCCTCGTCGCAGGCCGTCTATGGCGAAGGGCAGTATCGTTGCGCGCTCCACGGTGAATTCCAACCACTCGGCCGCGAGGTCGGGCGACTGGCGGCGGGGCAGTGGGACGTCGTCTGTGCACAGTGTGGGCTGCCGGCGGAAGCGTTGTGGCTCGACGAACGCGATCACAACCCGTGCAATGCCTATGCGCTCTCGAAGTTGGCCGAAGAGCTGACGGCGCTGCGGCTTGGGCGGTTGCACGGCATCCCGGCGGTGGCGCTGCGCTACTCGATCACGCAGGGACCGCGGCAGTCGCCGTTCAACAGCTATTCGGGGATCTGTCGCATCTTTTGCGCGCGTGCACTCAATGGCCAACCGCCGGTGATCTTCGAAGACGGCGAGCAGCGGCGCGACTATGTGCACATTGCCGATGTGGTCGAGGCCAATTGGCTGGTGCTCAACGACGCGCGCGCCGACTATCAGGCGTTCAACGTCGGGAGCGGACGCGCGACGACTGTGCGCGAGTATGCCGCCGCGCTGCTCCGCGCGATCGGTGTGGACATCGAGCCGGTGCTGCCGGGCGAGTATCGCCTGGGCGACAACCGCCATAGCGTGTCGAGCGTCGCGCGACTCGAAGCATTGGGTTGGCACCCGCGGGGCACGCTGAACGACATCTTCCGCGACTACTTGGGGTGGATTCGCGAGCACGGCGAGGTGGGCGCGTACTTCGCGGAAGCCGACCGCCAGATGCGCGCGCAGGGCGTGGTGCGCCGGGTGGCGTCATGAACGGTCGCACGCGCGAGTGGCGGCAGACG
>JBGOUW010000397.1:0-4773 GCA_041477755.1 Binatia bacterium | reverse complement strand
GGCGCTGTCCGGCTGCGTCGTCCAGTCCGACGACGGCGCGGCCAGTGCGTCGCCGCGATTGGACGCGACCGAGCGTTGGAGCAGGAGCAGGCCGGTGACGGCGTTGCCCGAGGTCTGGGTCGGCGCCAGCGTGGGTGTCCCACTCGGACGCGGCGTGTTGGTCGGCACCGGACGCAGCGTGTGCGTGGCCGTGGCGGCGGCCGCACCGCCGCCGTCGCCGCTGCCACCGCCGCAGGCCGCGATCAGCGCGGCGAGTGCGATGGAGAGAACGGACAGGCTCAAACGAGCGCGTGTGGTGATCATGACGGACTCCTTCGTTTCAATACCTCGCGACGCAGGCGCACTGCGAGCGCGCCCAACATGCAGATCACTGGGGTCAGCCGGTCGCTGCCGTGCCGTGATTGTATTGCGCAGCCGGTGCCACCGTTGGCGGGCGCATCGCTCACCGGCGTGAGTGGCGTGGGCGGTGCATTCGTTGCGCACTCGCACGCCCCGCAATGGTGGCAACTGGAGTCACACACCGCGTGCAAGCCCGCCGCGCACGATGGCGGCGGAGCGCAGGGGAGGCAGGTCGCGGTCGGGGTCGGTGTTGGGGAGAAGCACCGCGGAGGAACGCCGACGGGAATGCAGCCTTCGGTAGGTGTGCACGTTGGGATTGATGTAGGCGCCGAGCGCAAGTCGCCTGGCGCCGGTGCGATGGCCAGCGCATAGATTGACCCGCCGCAGCGTTGCGCGGCAAACGGGGGAACACTCAACGGAATCGTCGCGGCAACTTGGTTGATCGCGGTGTCGATAACGGACACCGTGTTACCGCCACTGTCTACAACATAGGCAAACGCGCCGTCACCCGTGAGGGCAATCCGTGCCGGATAAAGACCAACCCTGATGGTCCTGAGAACTGCGCCGGTGCGGGTGTCGAGCGCGAACACCGTATCGCGTGAACTCCCAGCAATGTAGGCCCGACTCCCGTCCGGTGCGACGCCGATGAACGAGGAATCGAAGGCAAACGTTCCTGCAACCGTGTTGGTCGCCGTATCGATGACCGCAAGCCCACCGCCACTCACGAACAACGACCTGCCGTCGCCCGAAATCGCCAGGGCCCGCGGGGCGCCAACGGGGATCGTTGCCATCACGGTGTTGGTGTGCGCATCGATGACCGACACGCGGTCGTGATTCGCGGCATAGAGGCGTGTGCCATCGGGCGACATCAGTAACGCGACGACCAAAGAGTCAACGCTGATGGTTGCGGTGGCTGCGTTGGTATCCGTGTCGATGACCGAGATCGTGCCGAAGCACACACTTCCAACGTACACCGTTTTCCCGCTCGGCGTCAGCGCAACCACCTCGTCACACGCGCCCAGCGGAATCGCCGCAGTGACGGTTCCACGTACGATGTCGGCCGCACACAACCCAGCGCTGCAACCGACGACGTAGGCGCGGGTACCATCGTACGTCAGCGCAACATCGTTGCCAGCAACCGGGATCGTCGTAGCCACGGTGTTCGAAGCCGTGTTGATCGCGTACATTGTCTCCGCGCAGGCCGACGTCACATATGCGAACTCGCGCGCCAGCAGTGGCGTTGGGGTGCTCGTGGGGGTCAAATCGGGGGCGCGTTCTGGGCCGATAAATTGACCGAAGGCGATCGGCCCGAGGCCGACGCCGAGCGTCGTTACTATATTCGTCGCGATGTCGATCATCGACACGGTTGCATTCTGTGAGTTGGCGACAATGGCATGCTCCCCCGTCGGATCGAGCGCGACGCCGAACGGTCCATCGCCCACCGGGATGCTGCGGCTGAAGGTTCGGGCCGTCAGGTCGACCACAGCGAGGCGCGGGTTGCTCTCGCCAGGCGCGAACGAGAGCGTGACGTACGCAGCGGCGCCGCTGCGATCGACAGTAACCCCGTTGGCCCGTGCATAGAACGCATCAGCCGCCACGAGTGGAATCGAGTCGACCACAGCATTGGTGCTGAGATCGACGACGGTCAGGCGCGCGTGCCCGTCTTGCCGGTCGGCCACGTAGGCCTCGCTCAAGCAGGGACTCACTGCCAGCCCAATCGGATCGGCTCCGATCGGAACCGAAGCGACGAGGAAGTTGGTGGTCGCATCGATGATGGAGAGCGTTCCTGGTTGCGCGAAGCCGTTGTTGCCGACAACGTAGAGGCGCGTGCCGTCGGGACTGACGGCTATCCCTTTCGGTCCTTCGGTTCCCCGCACGATCGGGACCGCGATCGTCGCGACAATCTGATCTGTGGCCGCATTGACGACGTACACCGCGCCGATCGTGGGGACATAGAAGCGCGAACCGGCCGGGTTCACCGCAACGCCGAATGGCCGGCTGCCCGCTGCGGCGATGGTCGGCGTGCTCGTCCGCGTCGGGCAGGGACGCGGAAACGTTGGCGTCGGGGTGGCAATTGTTGGAGGCGCGCCAGCTTCACCGATCTCCAGCGTCGGCTGGCCATCGCGGCTGGCTGCAGCATCGACGAGCTCCGCGCCAGTTTCACCACTCACCGCCGGTAAAGCGATCGTCGCGACCACGGCGTTGTGAGCGGCATCGATCACCGACACCGTGCGATCGTACTGGTTCACTACATACACGCGCGACCCGGTGGCATCGACCGCGACGCCGACGGGTCCGCGTCCGACTCGAATGACAGCCGTCACGGTCTCGCTACCTGTGTCGACAACCCAAACCGAGTCGCTTTCAGCGTTGGGGATGTATGCGAGCGGCGCCGCGCTGGAGCGCGCGGCGCTGAGCAGCGGCACCAGCACCACCAGCACGCGCGGCCGCGCGCGGCGCATGCCGAGGAGCAGCGCTGGTGCGGCGAAAAGCAGAATCACACCCTTTGAAGAAGCGGACGAGCGAACGACGGTACAACCCGAGCCTGTGCCCGCACCACCGCCAAGATTGCTCGGCGCGCCCTCGACATCGACTTGCGCAGCGGGAGTCGCGGTCACCGACGCGGCTGCGGCGCTCGGTCCGATGCGTGGCCGGAACGCAGTCGGGGTTGCGGTCGGTACACGCGTGCCGAATGGTGTCGGCGTTCCAGTGGATGTCGACGTCGCGGTCGCTGTACCGTGCCTTGTGCTTGGTTCGCCTACGATCACTGCGCCGTCTCGTCCGTTCGACGGCAGCCGCGCTCCGTCCGGCCCGGCGGCAATCATGTTCAGGTTCTGCAAGGTCGTAGCCGCTGCTGTGCGGCGGGCCTGGAATTCGCACGAGTACAGCGTGCCGTCGGGTATCGGGTTGATGTTGTCGGACGCGACCACGATCGCCCGCAGCAACTTTGCGCTCTCGACACCGTATGGACACCCGGCGAAGTCGCGGCAGTCATACAGGGCGAGCAACAGCGCTTTGCACGGCGCGTCAGCCGAACCGGCTTCGCAGTCTGGAGTGCGACTACTGATCGCCGGATTGACGCGGCAACTCGCGCCACTCACCAGTTCGACGATGCGGGGATCGAAGAGGATGTCGTTCTGCGTACCGGCGACCGCGTAGCCGTTGGTCGAGAGCGTGACGCTGACGGTGAACGTGTCGCCCGGGTTCGCAATCGCGTCACCAATGTCGATCGAGACCACGTTGCCCGACGCGGGCGTCGGTGTGGCCGTGGGTCGCAGTGTGCCGGCGTCGTTCGTGTAGCGGGCGAGTTGCACCGCGTACTTGGCGTCAACGAAAGTGAGGCCGGCAGCTACGATACTTCCGTCATCTTGGAGAGCAAGAGCCTGAGCACTCCCCGGTGGCCCAATCTCGATTCCGCTCGCTCCAAAACTCGGATCGAGCCACCGGCCGTTCGCCGTAAAACGCGTTAGCGCGAAGCCGTAGGGACCTGCACCGACCGCTGCTGCCTCACCGGCGGCGATCAGTTCTCCGTCGGGCTGCAACGCGAGCGCATACGCAGCGTCGTAACCCTGACTTACCACTGTGACCGCGATGCCACCGAAGCCAAAGGACGCGTCGAGCGTGCCGTCCGCGCGGTAACGCACCAGCACTGTATTGCGATCGTTTGCACCCGCGGCAACCAACTTGCCGTCGGGTTGCCGGACCAACGCGAAGGCGCTGCCACTGCGCGAACCCATCGGTGTCGTGACGCGGCCATCGACCCCGAACGAGGAATCCAAGTTGCCGTCGGCTTCGTAGCGCACGAGGGCGAAGGCGCATTCACCGCTGCATGTGCCGCCGGCCACAACCACTCGACCATCCGGCTCGATCGCCAGCGCACGCGCCCACGCGCCATCGCTGCCAATCGCAGTGCGCACGATGCCGCCGTCGCCGAACAACGGATCGACACTGCCGTCGGCTCTGTAGCGAACCAGGATGAAGGCGTGATCGTCGGAACCCGCCACGACCAGTTTGCCATCGGGCTGCAGTGCTACTGCCGCCGCGCTGGCGCTGCGGTCGCCGATCGCCGTGATCGTTTGGCCGCCGTCGCCGAAGCTCGCGTCGAGCGTCCCATCACTATTGAAGCGCGCCACTGCGAAACCACAGTTGTCGTTGCAGCTCGATCCCGCGGCAACCAATTTCCCATCCTTCTGCAAGACGAGCGCGAAGCTCTGATCCAAACCGTTGCTCAGCGGCGCGACCGCAATGCCATTGAGCCCGAAGCTCGAATCGAGCGTTCCGTCCGGGTTGTAGCGGATGAGCAGGAAGTCGTCCTTGGCGACCTGCGCGGTGGCTGGCGCGACCGGCGCGGTGGCTGGTGTGGAAGGCGCGGGCGCGTTGTTGCGCGCGATGCCGGCGGCGACCAGCTGACCGTCGGGTTGCCGCACCAGCGCG